>NZ_JANLWO010000867.1:0-13739 GCF_031364565.1 Chamaesiphon sp. OTE_20_metabat_361 | reverse complement strand
GGGGAGTGGGGGTGTGGGGGTGTGGGGGAGTGGGGGGACTGGGAGATGAAGAATTGTTCCATTACCTCTTACCTTTTACCTTTTACCTCTTACCTTTTACCCATGACCCTTTCCCCTTTCCCCTATCCCCCTATTGAGTATTAATTTGAACTGATACCTTAGAATTCGTCAGCCCCTTTACAGCGGTGCTGTCAGTGGGATCGATTGCGATTTTGACTTCGACGACGCGGGAGTCGGAATCGGCGGCAGGATCGGTATTGAGGACATCTTGCTTGCCGATTTGGAGTCCGACTTCTGTGACTGTGCCTCGGAGATTTTGAGTAAATGCGCCGGATTCACTCTTGATGGTGGCGGATTGTCCGACTTTGAGTTTACGAACGTCGCTTTCATAAACTTCGGCGACGGCAACCATTTGGCTGGTTTGTCCCATTTCAACGACGCCGTTGGTACTAGGAGCTTCACCAGCGCGAGTGTGGACTTTGAGGATTTCGCCAGCGATGGGGGCGCGGACGTATGCTTCATTTAGTTCGGCTTGGGCTTGGCGGACTGTAGCTTGAGCGCGAGCAAGTTCTGCTTGGGCACCTGCGACATCGACGGGGCGGACTTCGGCGATTTTGGCTAGGGTGGCTTGGGCGGCGGCGATTTGTTGGTTGGTGGTAGCTACGCTGGTATCGTAGTTGGCTTTGGCTTCGGCAAGTTGTTGTTGGGCGGTACTGACGATCTTCTGCTGGGTGGCTTGATTTTCGATAATCTGTTGGTTGAGGGTAGCCACAGTCTGGTTGTATTTGGACTGAGCCTCGGCGATTTGTTGGCGGATGGTATCGACTTCGAGCCGTTTGGCATCGAGTCTAGTGGTTTCGATCGCCCGCTCGGCATACAGTTGTTGAAAGCGTTTATAGTCTACTTCGGTATTGCTCAATTGCGATCGCAGTCGCTGGAGGGTGGCTGCTTGGGTGGGTGTTTCGCCTGCTAGTTGAGCTTTGAGGGAGGCAATTTTGCCAGCTTGGGCAGCGGGTTCCCATTTAAGTTGGGCTTCGAGGCGCGCTTTGGTAGCCACGTAGGTATCGCGGTAGCCTTGGAGCTGGCTTTTTAGTCGATCGATTTCGGCTTTTTGGGCACCGATTTCGCCTTGTTTAGCTCCAGCTTTGACTTTAGCGAGATTGCTTTGCGAGACTTTGACGTCTTCTGTAGCTTTGGCTATAGCTGCTTCTAGGCGTTGGCGATTGTTGAGGACGGCGATGATTTGTCCTTGGGTAACTCGATCTCCTTCTTTGACTAGCAATTGTGTTATCGTGCCCTGCCCCATTTGAGAGCTAGGCGCGGAGACTTTGATGACTTCGCCCAAAGGTTCCAACCGTCCTAATGAGGTGACGGCGGTGGCTTCTACTGTGGGAGCAGGTTTGGCAGATTGAGTGGCGGCTGGTTGCTGGGTAAACGTGCCAGCGTAGTGCAGTCCGGCTGGCAACAGCAAGAGCGCGGCGGCTGAGGCACCGATAGCAACCCAGCGGGTGACAGGATTCAGGCTCTTAAATTTATCGACTACAAAGTTATCTTGTCCCATAGCTTGTGAGTTGCCTTACGTTATGTCCCCTAGTAATTTACTTACTCGTTAGTTAGTTTAACCTAAAAATAAAATATATGTCAAATAAGTTACAATTGCTAGACCCTATGCCATAATAGGATTATAGATAATGCTTTATACTTACCATTTAGTCAAATAATCTGTTGCATCACCTGATATAATGCCCGTAATTAACAAACAAAAGACCGCCAAGACAGCCACACTCACCCGCAATTCCGAAGCCACCAAGAATCAACTCTTAGATGCCGCCGAAGCCGAGTTTGCAGTTACGGGTTTAATTGCCGCGCGACTGGAAACGATCGCCGCCCAGACTGGTGTTACCAAGGCGACGATTTACTATTATTTTTCCAGTAAGGAAGAATTGTATCGAGCCGTCTTGGGACGTTGTTTTACAGAGGCGTTGGCAATGATGCAGCAACTTCAACTAGACTGCTTACCGCCAGATGCCGCACTAGTGACATTGCTCGAACAAATCCTCTGCTGCATGTCAGAAAATCCCCGAATTGGGAGTATTCTGTCGCTTGAAGCAATTCAAAATCAAGGTAAGTATTACCCCAAGCAATTGGGAGATTTGCTCTACGGCACGCTCGTCGAGATTTTGGAACGGGGAATGACAACAGGTGCATTTCGCCAACTCGAACCCCGACATACCGCCGTTAATATCATTGGTACTTGTACCTTTTATTTTACCGCGCAAGAAAATCTCAAATATATGTGGCCGGGTAAACGCTTGTTAGGTAAAGAGTTACTTCAACGGCATACTCAAGAATCGATCGATCTAATTATGGCAGGAGTGAGGAATTAGGGGATAGTGAATAGTGAATAGTGGTAAAAAAGATAATTGGAGCGATCGATTAGTTATACTCCAAAGATGAATTTTTTAATATTAATTAGTTACCTAGAGAGATTATTGAAATGATACTCGATATGCAAATAGGATAGTTAGGATCTTATTTTATTTCTAAATAGTGGATATTCGCTATTCACTATCCACTATTCACTATCCACTAATTCCATGACATACTTTAAATTTGAAGCTGATTTTGTTGATTCTTTGCGTTGTATTCCGATGATCGTGCGGTTGAAGTTGGATACTTGTGGTGTGAAATTGAAGTTGGCGGAATGGAATCGATTTACGCAAGCTGAGTGCCAGCAACTAGTTGAGCTGCAATGCGATCGAGAATCCGAAGTTATCGCTTATAAAGAGTATGTCAGTAAATTAATATTTCAACATACCGGACATGCAGCCAGTTTACTGTCGATCGATCCACATCCACCGTGGTCGAACGATCGCGAAATTCCAGAGAGCGTGACAACTAAAGCCGCTGAGGAGGGTGTGAATATCGATCGACTTCAATGGGCAAATCTGGCAATTATTCAAAGATTTGCATTAATTAAGTTGACTCGATCGCAACATGAAAATAACAACTTCTTACCAGCACTTAAAGAATTTGGACTGTTCAGTTAAATAGATTGGGATAATTATTTTTTAGATTAATACTGCCTACAACCTAAATGGTGGGCAGTGCCCACCCTATAACCTGCTCACCTTACAACTAATACTATCCCCTATTCCCTATTCCCTATCCCCTAATCACATGCTAACCTTCAAACCTAAAAACCAAGATTTAGTAAATATCGATAGTGGTAATCCCGACAGTAATATTGTCGTTGATGTTCATCAGCTCAATTACTACTTTGGAAAAGGTAATCTCAAAAAACAAGTGTTGTTTGATATCAACCTCCAAATTGGTAAAGGTGAAATCGTCTTGATGACAGGGCCATCTGGTTCTGGGAAAACTACCCTACTCACATTATCGGGGGGCTTGCGATCGCCGCAAGAGGGGAGTATGAAAGTACTGGGTGTAGAAATGGTGGGTGCGAGTAAACGCAAAGTCATCGAAGTGCGGCGGAATATCGGCTATATCTTCCAAGCTCACAACCTGCTCAAATCGCTCACCGCCCAACAAAATGTCCAAATGGCGGGACAACTGCACGCCAATATGAGCGGCAAAGAAATTAAAGATCGCGCCACCGAAATGCTCGATGCCGTCGGATTGAGCGATCGCAAGTCCTACTACCCCGATAATCTCTCTGGGGGTCAAAAACAGCGCGTCGCGATCGCCCGTGCCCTGATGAGCCATCCTAAGCTGGTGCTAGCGGACGAACCGACAGCCGCTCTAGACGGCAAATCAGGTCGAGAAATCGTCGAGATCATGCAGAAACTAGCCAAGGAGCAGGGCACGACAATTTTGATGGTAACTCACGATAACCGGATTCTCGATGTAGCCGATCGGATCGTCCATCTGGAGGATGGTTGTCTGGCTCAAAATGATGTCCTGACTGTCAGCGACAGTTAATCGGATCTATACAGACGGATCGATTGGCTGTGGATGAGGTAAAACATTCAAGTTCGACAGATCTTCTAAGGTACCTTCGACAATTGCTTTACCTTCATTGAGTAAAAAATCTAGGAATGTCTGAGCGGCAAGAGATAACTGTTTGCCAGAAGGATAAACTACATACCACTGCTGTTGAATCGGAAAACCTTCAACATTTAAAAAAGTTAACGGTCCCCCCGGAACGGCTAGCGATAGGCAGTGCAGGGACAATACCGAAAGTCCCAAACCGCCCGCAATCCCTTGTTTGATTGCTTCATTGCTGCTCATTTCCATCACGGTATTTATTTCTAACCGATTGTCGGCAAAAAACTGCTCCACAATAGCGCGAGTACCAGAGCCGGATTCGCGCATGATAAATGGCTCTTCAATCAGTCGCTTGAGCGGAATTGTTTTTTGTTCGCGGGCGAGGGGATGGTCGCTAGGAGCCACCACCACCAGAGGGTTGGGTAAAATTGGTCGCAGTTCGATATCGAGTTCTTTGGGCGGTCTGCCCGTAAAATACAAATCGTCTTGATTGTGGGCAAGCCTGTCGAGTACTTGCGCTTGATTGGTAATATTGAGACTCAGCTCGATGGCGGGATGCTGTCGCTTGAAGGTACCCAGCAGTCTCGGTACGAAGTATTTAGCCGTAGTAGTAGTTGCTAGGCTCAAGTGACCTTTTTCTAGACCTTTTAATTCATTAAGGCTGCTTTCGAGTAATTCGAGGCGGCTCGAAATTTCTTGACTGGCAGCAAGGACTTCTTTGCCTGCTGCTGTGAGGTAAAAGCGTTTGCCTAATTGTTCGACTAAGGGGATGCCAACAATTTTAGTCAGTTGCTTCATTTGTTGGGATACGGTCGGCTGTGTGAGGTTCAACTCTTCAGCAGCACGGGTGAAACTGTTGTGCCGCGCAATCGCCTCTAACACATGTAACTGATGGATTGTGGCTTGTTTCACAGTGGAGGGTAGAGGGTAGGGAGTAGGGGGTAGGGAGTAGGGAGTAGGGAGTCTGAGGACGCAAGCGTCTTTGTCCATTACTACCCTCTACCCTCTTTTTTTAATAGAGATTTTCTATTACCCTATCACTTAAAATTTAATTTGTCTATTGCAAGCTCTACTAACATACTCTAAACACATAGATTAATTCTATCAATAAGATAATTAATAATTGTTTATATCTATGACAGTTTACATAGATCGACCCAGAGAAAGAGTCTCGCAAAGTCTTGTACTGTAACGATTAGAACTGTTTTTTCTCGATTTGTAGATCGTCCAGATTTATTTTGCCGTGATGTATTGACAAATACAATCGAGCTATGTCATGATTTCTTCTATGATATTTGAATTAATCATTGATTTTGTCGATTTTAAAGATCGGCCCTAAAATCGCATCAACTTTAGATACTTACTTAAAAACCCATGCAATATCTCTCGCGTCGGCACTTTTTGCTGGCGGCTGGTGCCGCTGGTGGCGCAACCCTGCTCAAAGGTTGCGCCATCAATCCACCTTCCCCAGACTCCTTATCTCCCAAAGCCCAAGCACTGACTCTCAGCTCGATAACCACCCCAGAGACACCATCTGTTAAACTGGGCTACATTGCGATCGCCGAATCAGCACCATTGATTATTGCTAGGGAAAAGGGTTTTTTCGCGCGTCACGGCATGACCGATGTGGACGTATCGAAACAAGCCTCTTGGGGTGCGGCGCGAGATAATATCGAAATCGGCTCGGCTGGAGGTGGGATCGATGGTGGACAGTGGCAGATGCCGATGCCACAGTTGATTTCGGAAGGGCTGATTACCAAGGGCAATCGCAAAATTCCGATGTTGTCGCTGGCGCAATTGAGCACCCAAGGCAATGGGATCGCGATCGCCTCCCAACATGCTGGTAAAGGCTTTGGGCTAGATGTATCCGGCGCAGCAGAGTACGTTAGAGAAATGAAGGCAAACGGCACGCCATTTAAAGCTGCCTATACTTTCCCCCGCGTCAATCAAGATTTTTGGATTCGCTATTGGCTGGGTGCAGGCGGCATCGATCCTAACAAAGATATCAATCTGATCGCCGTCCCCGCAGCACAAACGGTAGCGAGTATGCGGACTGGTTCGATGGATGGATTTAGTACGGGCGATCCTTGGCCATCGCGGATTTTGCGCGATCGCCGCAAGTTCGGATTCTTAGCAGTATTAACAGCCCAAATTTGGCCAGCACACCCCGAAGAGTACTTTGCCATGCGCGAAGATTGGGTGCGGAAAAATCCCAAAGCTGCTAAAGCAATTCTCAATGGAATTATGGAGGCGCAAATGTGGTGCGACGACCCCAAAAATAGAGCAGAAATGGCCGCTATCTTAGGACAACGTAAATACTTTAACGTTCCCAGCGATTTATTAATCGGCCCATACACGGGTGAGTATATCCTCGGTGCCGATCGCAAAGCAGTTAAGGATGAAAAGTTAGCAATTCGCTACTGGAAAGATGCTCGCGGCAGCGTTTCTTATCCCTATAAGAGTCACGATTTATGGTTCTTAACCGAGAGCGTCCGATGGGGATTCTTACCTCAAGGTGCGTTAGGTGAAGCCGATCGAATTATTAACGCGGTGAGTGGCGAGAAGTATTGGCGAGAGGCCGCTCAAGAATTGGGCATTGCCAGCGCAGATATCCCCCCATCGACTTCTCGCGGCATCGAAAAATTCTTCGACGGTGCCGAATTCAATCCCGAAAAGCCGAAAGCTTATTTAGATAGTTTGAAAATCAAAACTATGAAAGCTTAGATTAATAGTGAATAGTGGATAGTGAATAGTGGATAGTGGATGGTGATTAGATATCTCGTAGGGTGGGCACTGCCCACCAGCTAAGTTTTACGCATTATTTATAAAGTAAATAATTGCACCTACTTACTGTTTTCGATCGATTAGTTTTAATTTAGTTTATTTTGGAGCATTATTATGGCCTCTAGCATACGCAAATCATCAGGATTTCGGATTGGCAGTATGGAAATATCTGCCAAAACCATCAAGAAAAATGTCTTGCCACCAGCGATCGCAATTTTTACATTCTTAGCTTTGTGGGAAGCATTATCATCTTCGGGAATTACCCTATTACCTGGCCCTTCAAGCCTGATTACCGATCCTCGGACTTTTGAATTAGTAAAATATCCTTTTTACGATCGCGGCGGCATCGATAAGGGGATGTTCTGGCAGACTTGGGCGAGTTTGCAACGGGTGGGGATTAGTTATACATTAGCGGCGATTGTCGGGATCTCGCTCGGCATTGCGATCGGTACCAGCGATATGCTCTCCCGCGCACTCGATCCTTTGTTCCTATTTTTGAGAACTGTTCCACCTTTGGCTTGGGTACCGATTTCCCTCGCTGCCTTAAATAAAAACGAACCCGCTGCTTTATTCGTCATCTTTATCACCGCAGTCTGGCCGATTTTAATTAATACCGCAGTTGGTGTCAAACAAATTCCCCAAGACTACATTAACGTTTCTAAAGTCGTCCAAGCTTCCAAGCAAAAATACTTCTTCAAAATTCTGCTTCCTTCCGCACTGCCTTACATTTTCACTGGCTTGCGCGTGGCAATTAGTTTGGCTTGGTTGGCAATTATCGCCGCTGAAATTGTGATGTCGGGGATTGTCGGGATTGGTTTCTTTATCTGGGAAGCTTATCAAAATAACTACATCAGCGAAGTTATTCTCGCCTTGGTTTGGATCGGCGCGGTTGGTTTATTGCTCGATACTGCCATGAGTTGGTTGCAGAACAAAATCGTCAAGCAGTAATGCTTTGTTTAGCGATGCGTAGGGTGTGTTATCGCGAAGCGTAACGCACCATTACAAGCAAATATATGGTGCGCTACCCGTTGGGATAACACACCCTACATAAAAATCCAAAATTTATAAACTGCCATGTCAACAGCCGAACTAGTCAATATTCAAGATGCGGGAAAAACCTTTCCACTCGGTGGTGGGAAAGAATATGTCGCCCTACGCGGTATCGATCTTCAAATCAAACGCGGTGAATTCATTTCGCTAATCGGTCACTCTGGCTGTGGCAAATCCACCCTGCTGAATATGATTGCGGGATTGGATTTAGCAACAGAAGGAGTGGTTTCCTTAGAAGGATTAACAATTACTAAACCTGGCCCCGATCGCATCGTTGTATTTCAAAACTATTCGCTCTTACCCTGGCTGACAGTAAGAGAAAACGTTGCTTTTGCGGTTGATGAAGTTCTGACCGAAAAATCAGCTCAAGAACGGAAACAAATTATCGAGCATTATGTCGGTGTCGTCGGACTTTCTAAAGAGATCGATAAGTATCCTGGGGAAATGTCTGGGGGGATGCGTCAACGGGTCGCGATCGCCCGCGCTCTGGCAGTGCAACCGCGCTTATTATTATTAGATGAACCCTTTGGTGTCCTCGATGCTTTGACGCGAGGTAACTTGCAAGAACAGCTAGTTAAGATCTGCGAAGATAACGAAATTTCGGCGTTGATGGTGACTCACGAAGTCGATGAAGCCGTACTGATGAGCGATCGGGTAGTAATGCTTACTAATGGCCCTGCTTCTAAAATTGGCTCCATTTTAGAGGTCGATTTACCCCGCCCGCGCAAACGGTTAGAAGCCGTCAAACATCCGAGCTACTATCAGCTCCGCAGCGAAATTATCTACTTTCTCAACCAGCAGAAACAAGTTAAAAAAATGCGGGCGCAGAAAGTTCAACATGTTGCCGCTCACGGGTTAGAAAAAGTCAACTTACAACTCGGTTTTGTGCCCTTAACGGCATGTGCGCCGATGATTATTGCCAAAGAAAAAGGCTTCTTTGTCAAACATGGTTTAGAGCAAGCCTCCTTGGTGCGAGAATCGAGTTGGCGCGGCGTAGTCGATGGACTGATCGGCGGCTATATCGACGCAGCAGCCATGCCATCGGGAATGCCCCTGTGGATTACCCTCGGCGGTGCGGGCGGGCAAAGTCTACCCATCGTCAGCTCCCTCACCATCAGCCGCAACGGTAACGCCATTACCCTCGATAAAAAATTTAAGAAACTCGGTGTCAAAACCCTGGCTGATTTCCGCGAAGCGATCCGCGCCACCCCCAACGAACCGCACCGGATGGGTGTAGTACATCCTTCATCCATGCACAACCTGTTGCTGCGTTATTGGTTAGCCAGTGCGGGCATCGATCCCGATCGGGAGTTACATTTGAAACAAATCCCGCCCGCCCAAATGGTCGTAGATCTCAAAAACGGCACCATCGACGGTTTTTGCGTCGGCGATCCGTGGAATCTCCGCGCTGAAATCGAAGGAATTGGCTTTACCGTCGCCCGCGATATCGACATCTGGAACGGTCATCCCGGCAAAGTTCTGGGCTGTCGTCAAGATTGGGCAGCGGCATTCCCCAATACCTTTATTGCCCTAAATAAGGCACTTTTAGACGCTTGCCGCTACTGCGCCGATCCTGCTAATGCCGAAGAAATTCGCAAAATCTTAGCCCGCAAGGAATATATCGGTACCAATCTAGATTTTATCCATCTGGGCGGCCCCGATGATATCGTCCCTGGGGTCGAATCGGTCGCTCACCACGTCTTTTTCGGCGATGGTGTCAATCGTCCCAGTCGGACAGAACATCTGTGGCACATGGTTGAGATGGCGCGGTGGGGCGATGTGCCGTTCCCTCGCAACTGGGTAGAGGTGCTGGAAAATACCTGTCGCGTTGGTGTCTTTAGTACGGCAGCACGGGAATTAGGGATGACCGAGATTTCTTACAGTCGCGGTTCGATTCAACTCGTCGATGGTACCACTTTCGATGCCAAAGATCCGATTAGCTATCTCAACAATCTCAAAATCAAACGCGATATCACTCTAGCGGAAATTCATTAAGGCGATCGGTGAATAAATAAGCATAATTATCGATCGAATGGATTATACCTGAAACTTAGCTGGTGGGCAGTGCCCACCCTACGAAATATCTTCTCTACGAAATATCTTCTCTTTAAATGACAGAGAACAGGAGCGATGCTCCCATGGTTAAATCCCTAGTGCGATACAACCCAATTCTCAATTCTTAACTCTCAATTAAATCCTAAATCCTATGACTACTACTGCTGCACCTATGTCGGGAAGATTAAAAAACGTCAACAAAGACTTTATCAGCTTTCAAGGAGTTACCAAAACTTATCCTGCCAGAGCGGGATTAAATGTCGTAATTAAAAATATCGATCTTACTGTCAAGCAAGGTGAATTTATTTGTATTATTGGACACTCCGGCTGCGGTAAATCTACATTACTAAATACACTTTCTGGATTTGCCACACCCAACGAAGGTCAAGTCACCATGAATGGTAAGTTAATTACCAAGCCAGGGCCAGATCGGATGGTGGTGTTTCAAAATTACTCGTTGATGCCGTGGATGACAGCTTATGAAAATGTCTATTTTGGGTTGGATTCCGTCCATCCCAGCAAGTCTAAATCGGAGAAAGATCGGATCGTTCGTGATACTTTAACGATGGTTGGTTTGGGCGAGGCAATGGAAAAAAAACCCACCCAATTATCTGGAGGAATGCGTCAGCGGGTCGCGATCGCGCGGGCTTTTTGTCTGCGTCCTGAAGTGTTAATTCTAGATGAACCTTTCGGTGCTTTGGATGCAATTACCAAAGAAGAAATGCAGGAAGAAGTATCCGAAATCGTCCGCGAAGTTGGGTGTACGGTGCTGATGGTGACACATGATATCGATGAGTGTTTATTCTTAGCCGATCGATTAGTAATGATGACAGAAGGGCCAGCAGCGGGCATTGGTGAGATCTTAGATATTCCCTTTGAGCGTCCTCGCGATCGCGAACAAATGCTCGAAGATCCTCGCTATTATGATTTGCGTAACCGCGCCCTCGAATTTTTATATAGTGGGAATTCTCATTAGCTCGATGGGTACAACGATGCCGTTTACCATCCCGACGATCGATAAGGCAATCGCACAAGCGATCGTGTTAATGGCGATCTCTAAGCTACCAATGCAGATTTTAATTATCCTCGACAAACGTGTCCTCACCTTCGTCAAAATTTTCACAAGTTTGGGCATTGAGCATCCGGTTCTCATAGCGGCGGTTGCGGCGGTTGCCTTTGGCGGTAGTCGCGCGTTTGCCCGATCGTTTATCGCAGACGAGACTCTGGAGATCGGGAGCATCATGAATATCGCTCAGGGTATCGTTGTAAGTCCGTTTCATTGCGGTGGCGATCGGTTGATAGTTTATTTACATAATTTAACTCAAAAATCCCCAGTTGACGAGCTAGCAGGGCTGATTCATTCTTAACCGGGCTTAGGTTGTCAAGATGAAAGGCAATTAATTTCGATCGGACGAAAGCGTGCCACCGAGGCGGTCGCATAAATGTCGATCGTCGATCGAACTGAAACAGTTGGTTTGTAAGATGCTAAACAATCTAATCAGCAATAGCTTGACTCATAATTTTATGTCGATCGGTAGACTATCCACATTTTAATGTCATCTATTATATAGATGTGGGTTTCGATCGAGATAATATCCACATAAAAACTCTTTACTACTAGTTAACTTCTACGTTGTATGTTCTCACAGCTACCCGAACGGCAAATGCACGTGGTTCGTTGGATATTAACGATCGCATGGCTGCTGATTATTGCATCATTGTTTTACGATCCTTGGACTTCCGTACTGACAGAGCCAAGTCATCCTTGGAGTCCGTTAAGGTTGTCAGGTAGCTGTATTTCGGTGCAGGGAAAGTGTCTGGTAGAGCAGCCTTATCCATTGGCTACGACCTTATTTTGGGGGGCGATCGTTCCGTCGTCGATCTTCATTTTGCTCGTATTCGGGCATGAAGTTTGGCGCAGGATTTGTCCGCTGTCATTTTTGTCACAAATTCCCCGTGCATTAGGCAAACAAAGACAATTCAAACGCGAGAGTCCGAATACGGGAAAAGTTCGCTATGAGTTGCCAAAAGTCAAGCCTGATTCGTGGTTGGGTAAAAATTATCCGTACGTGCAATTTGGCTGGCTATTTGTCGGATTGTGCGGGCGAATTTTGTTTTTTAATGCCGATCGATTGGTATTAGCATTATGGCTATTATTTACGATCGCGGCTGCGATTACTGTCGGCTATTTGTATGGCGGTAAATCATGGTGCAATTATTTTTGTCCAATGGCTCCAGTGCAGCAAATTTATAGTGAGCCTGGTGGCTTATTTAGTAGTAAGGCACATACTAGCGATACGTCTATTACCCAATCGATGTGTCGGACGGTATTACCTGATGGGAAAGAACAAAGTGCTTGTGTTGCCTGTCAAAATCCCTGCATTGATATCGATTCAGCACGCGTTTACTGGGATGGTTTGAATAAGCCAGAAGTATCATGGTTGCGCTATGGTTATGTGGGTTTAGTTATCGGTTATTTTGGTTATTATTATCTGTATGCTGGTAGTTGGGACTATTATATTTCCGGCGCGTGGGCGAGACAAACCGACCAACTATCAACACTATTAGATCCAGGATTTTATCTATTCGGACAGGCGATAAATACTCCTAAAATTGTGGCTGTACCAATGACATTGGGGATCTCTACCGCGATCGGCGATCGGGTGGGCAGATCGATCGAGCAATGGGCAAAGTCTTATAGTCGCAAGCGCGATCTAAAGCTGTCGCCGGACGTAATTAGACATCGCATTTTTACGCTGTGTACGTTTTTTATTTTCAACTTCTTCTTTATTTTTGGTGGTCGTCCTTTAGTTCAACTAATGCCGATTTCGGTTCAGTATGTCTACGAGCTTGCACTAGTATTATTGAGTACATTGTGGGTATATAAAACTTGGAGACTTAGCTCCGATCTGTATTCGCGCGAGAATTTGGCAAGTCGATTCCGCAAGCAGTTGGAGAAATTAAAGCTGGATGTTTCTCAGTATGTAGAAGGTCGTTCTTTGAGCGATCTCAATACTCATGAAGTTTATATTTTAGCAAAAGTTTTACCTGGATTTACACGAGAGAAGCGACATACTGCTTATAAAGGAGTCGTGCGCGAAGCATTGGAAGAAGGGTACGCCAATTATTCTAGTAGTCTAGAAGTATTGCAGCAATTGCGTCAGGAACTAGGCATTACTGACGACGAACACCGCGAGGTATTAGAAGAATTAGGGATTGAAGATCCAGAGTTGCTAAATCCCGATCGCAAACGCACTTTAGAAAATCAAATTCGCTTGACTGGCTATCGCAAATCTCTAGAGAGGCTGATGCTATTGCAGCAACAGCAAGATCTGACTAATCCCAATCCTAGTCTCGATCGAAACTCAGTCGAAATCGATGCACTGCGCCGCCAATACTCGATTAATCCTCAAGATGAAGATTGGATTTTGAGCGGAATTTCTCCAGAAGCTGGCAGTGTCCGCAGAGCAGAATTTTTACTCGCTCAATTACCAGATCTAATTAACTGCTATCGCGGACTCAATCAACCAATTCTATCCGAGCATCAAGCAGTTTTACTATTGCTCAAGAGTAGCATTCATCACAAGAAGGAGTTAATCGTCCAGAATATTTTAGAAGTAATAGTAAGTCTCCAGGGCGATAGAGCAGCGATCGATCTTGCCGAACAATTAGGTAATTTAGCTCCGGTAGTTTTGCTGGAACTATTAGAGTCAGCAGGTTGGCACAAACGACTGCATCCAGAAATAATCGAAAAGCTAATACCATTTCCAGGACTCATAACTGCCTGCGACATCGACTATTCAAGCGCAGAAACCCTCAACTCTCTATCACCATTACTCGAC
>NZ_JANLWO010000853.1:0-4939 GCF_031364565.1 Chamaesiphon sp. OTE_20_metabat_361 | reverse complement strand
TTACCCGCAACCAAACTCGTTCCCAAGTTAGTTCAAGATCCCAAGCGCAAAACTACCGGGATTAGAGTCCCCAAGCATGTACTCTGTCAAGTCTTGCTCGAAACCTTGGGCAATCCGGTGATTTCTGCCTCCGCACATCTACAAGCAGAGGATGAGGACGACTCGATCGATCCCGTTGAGAAAGCGGTATTGTTCGATCGACTCGAAAAGCTGGTAGATATTATTATCGATGATAGCTCCGAACCCGGCATGAAAGGCTCGACAATCTTGGATATGACCATAAACCCTCCTGAAGTAATTCGGGAGGGTCTAGGCTGGTCTGAAGTTGCAGCTTGGCTCTAATGACTTCCTGCGGAAGTCAGGAGTTAGGTCTTAGGCTTTAGGCTTTAGGGAAAAATATATACGATAACAGCGGTGCGCTTCGCGGAGGTTTCCGACCCATGAAGGCGCAACAGCGGCGCACACGACAAAGGAGGTTCCCTCCTTTGTTGTGTGCGTCAAGACAAGACAGTACTAGAAAAAATTTTGTTTGTACTTTCGCAGAAAGTCTAAGGTTATTGGCAATCCCAGGGAGACGGGGGGACTGCTTAATTACCTCTTACCTTTTACCTCTTACCTCTTACCCTAAAGCCTAAAGCCTAAAACCCAAAACCTAAATAAAGCCTATTGAGGGCAACGTAGGAGCCGATACCGAACGCCTCTGACGGTTTTATAACGACCAGTGAAACGACATCTGGTAGCACCAGAACAAGCGAGTACAGCACGACCAGCGACTCTGCGACCAGTGGGGCGACAGGCGGCATCGGCGGTAGGTGCAAATAAGGCAAGATTGAGGGAACATAATAAGCCAACGCTAACACTCAGGGCGATCGCGAGTTGACGAGCGGGTTGCTTTTTCATAAGAATATTTAATGAACGCTAGTTGTAATCTTCAGTCGGGAGCGGGACGATTCCTGACGATTATAATTGTTGGATTTGGTAGTTACAAGCTGTCGCGGTATAGAACGAGACAATCGGCTGAGATTTGGAACTGCTGGCAAAATGATGGCGATGGTGAAGTTGCTGTCGGGTAGAATAGGTGATGATAAATTTTGGGATTGAATAGACAGTGCAGCGAAAATCTCTCGCGATCGCTACTCCGGTCGGTAGTTTTAAAGGGGCTTTCGCTCATGGCGTGTTGACAGCATTAGAAGAAGCTGGCATCGTTGCTGATGCTTATGCTGCGGCATCTTCATCAGTGATTCCAGCGAGCTGGGCGGCGATTCTCTTGCAGAGAGGCTCCGCCAACGGACGATCGCGATTGCCAATGAGCCAGGGACGATGTACCGTGATATGTTTAACATCGAGCCGATTTTCACTCACGAGCAGGGTGTCCCCATTGACATTATTCGTCCCGATGTTCAGCTCAAGGAACTCGGTGTAGACTTTACCAAAGCTACTGCTGCTAGATTGGTCGCAGTTTATCGTCACGGACGCGACAAAGGGCGAGAATTTGCTAAGGCTTGGAGTAGGTTTTAGAAATCGGTCTAATCTGCCGACCGTGCGGGCTTACTTTGTGCGATGGGCACGGCTGGCTTGGCAGTAGGCGCGACTAGATAAATTTGGAGCCGATCTGGAGCGACTTTATAACTATTTTCCTGCATCACACTCACTTGAGCTTGCGGATCGAATGCCCGAATAAAATTACTATCGACTTGTTCGGTGCGGATCTTCGCAGCTTGTAATGCTGTTTCGAGATGCTGTAATTTATTGCGTTGCGAGTAGTTATAGCCGATCGAGCCGAATAAAGCGATCGCTCCGAAGACGGATAAAGTTGAATAAGTAACTAATTTGGTCGCCGCCTCCAATCCCTGACGGCGATGTGCGTAGGCAGGATTTGGTTTAAGCTGCTTGCGGGGAGCAGTAGGAGCGGATTTGGGTATCTCTACAGTCGCCGTTTTCAGTGGCGATCGCACTACCTTAGATGATATCCGCCGCGAACGCTGCTGAGGAGGCTCGAAAGAAGGTAGTGCGCTCATAGAAATTAGTGTGACCCAATTGAAATTTTCATTATTATACGGCTTGTCACATCATTTAGCTTAAAAATTTTGATTCGATCGATAAGTAAATGCGGTTTCTCAGTGACTAACATTCAAAAATTGGGATGTAGACTCACCTACATCCCAATCGATCGACCGACGAGATCGGCAAACCGATCTCTGGGCTGATTTATTTGTACAGTTCAGTGGATAGACGCAGCGCCAACAGACCGGGAATCAGCGCGATCGCCAAAGCAACGTAAACTTGAGTATCAGACATGAGAATTTCCTCCAAACACAGGGATTTGACCTACACACAGTTTGCGATAATTTTGGGTGGTACTGGCGATCCTGTAACAAAATGTAGAAAGAGCGACCTATGATTAACTGGTAAATAGCTAATTTAAGTTAAGTACGGAGTGGGTGATTGAATAAACATTGGCTGCGGATCGCGATCGGGGTGGCGATCGCGAGTACGGTCGCACCGAGTTGGGCATTACCAACCGCCAACTCTGTCGGTAGCACGGGTATTGACGCATTGAGACTACACCAAGCCCCCTACAACCTGACTGGTAAAAAAATTGCGATCGGACAGGTTGAAGTCGGTCGTCCGGCACAGTTTGGTTGGGACAAACCCGGCGAACGCTTGAAATTTAAACTCGAACAAATTTTTTATCAAGACGGTTCGCCCAAAGCTGATACCAATGTCGAACAACATGCCACGATGGTGGCATCCGTGATGATTAGTCGCGACAAAAAGTACCCCGGTGTCGCTCCCGATGCGCGACTGTATGCTAGTGCCGTCGGCGTACCCAAAGACACCGGACAGGCGGAAGAATGCCTCTCTACCCAGCATATCGCTACCCAGAATGGTGGTGACGTGCGGGCGATCAATCTGAGCTTTGGCGAGCCATTAGACCGCGATCCGCGTCCTGATGCCAAGCTAGATGGCAACGCGCTCTACACCCAATGCTTGGATTGGTCGGCACGCGTACACAATGTGACGTATCTGGTTGCAGGCAATCAAGGCAAGGGTGGCATCTCGATCCCGACTGACAATTACAACGGTGTTAATGTCGCTTATTCGACCACCCGCCAGGGCATTTATCAGAAATTAGATTTTGCCAACTTGAGTGAAACACCGATCGGTACTGCCAAAATTATTGCAGATCGCGAAGTCAATGTCGGCAATCGGCGCTCGATCGGCTTAGTTGCTCCAGGCGGCGGTCTGCGGCTCTATAATTTAGCTGGTAAAGTCACGACCGTCAGCGGTACCAGTTTTGCCGCGCCACATGCTACGGGGACGGTAGCATTGTTACAAGAGTTTGGCGATCGCCAGTTGCGGACTAAAAATCGACTCCCAGTTGAGATCCGTCCCCAGTGGAGTCTCGACTCGCGCCGTCATGAGGTGATGAAAGCCGTTTTACTCAATTCGGCTGAGAAAATTCAAGATGCGGGCGATGGTTTGCGGTTGGGGATGACGCGGACGATCCTCGCTAAAAATAACCGCGATTGGACGGAGTCTGAAGCCTTCCAAGATCGGCAAGTCCCACTCGACTACCAGATCGGTGCGGGTCAATTAAATGCCTTTCGAGCTTATCAACAATTTAGCTCCGGTCAGCATTCTGGCGTGTTGCCGATTCCAGCGATCGGCTGGGACTATCGATCGCTGGCGACCGGGCAATATCGCGACTATCCACTCGATCGCCCTTTGGCCGAAAATAGTTGGGTCGCCATCACCCTCTCCTGGGATCGACTGGTAGAATTGCAGGACGCCAACAACAACCGCCAGTACGATCTCGGTGAAACATTTCGCGATCGCGGTCTCAATCAACTCGAACTATATTTGCTACCCGCCAATGAAAATCGCCTCGATCGGAGTTTGTGGTCGTCAGTGAGTTCTGTCGATAGCGTCCAACATATTTTTCACAAAGTTCGCGACCCCGGCAAATACAAAATTCGCGTCTATTTCCGCCGCGCCATCAATCTCCCCCAACAATCCTACGCCCTAGCCTGGTGGACAGCTCCCGCCAAAAAATAGACTTCCCAGGGGACTGGGAGATTGGGGGACGGGGAGACTGGGGGACTAGGGGACAATTGCGGTTCTCTTTACCCTTTACCCTTTACCCTCTCCCACCTCCCATCTCCCATCTAATCTCCGACCGACTAAAAATGTGTACAAAGATAGATGTGCGATCGCGAGATCCCAATTTATAGTTAACTAAGTTTAGGTATAGCTCGCTCCCGATCGTACCGATTCGATCGACCGATCGAAAAAAACTTGCTTAAATAGTGCTAAACACTCAAAAAATGGGGATTTTAGATATATGGAGAAAAAACCATTATTCTTGACAAGATAATCGCCGATGACATTAACGCCAGATCCGGTTCAACAGCCAGTCCAGAGCATCGATAGCGACGCCTTAGATCGGTTGGAAACATTTCTCTATCTCACGCCCGTCATTGGAGTATTGCCGTCAATCTGGGCAATCTATCGTCGCCAACGCGACAAACGACAACTGGCAGTCTGTCGTCTGTCGATTTTCTTAGCGTTTGCTTGGTTGAGCACGTACCTGAGTCTAAATATCGGTGCCGATTTATCAGGAGCATCGACACTCGGATTCCGATTATTATTTCTTAATACTTTAGCTACATCTGGCTATTTCACAACGAGTTTGTGGCTAATGGTGCTACTGTGGCAAAAGAAATCTTTGCGCTTACCCGGATTTAGTGCCCTAGCAGAACGCACGATCGGCTCCGAGCGCAATTATCCTAGCCGATTAAAATGACAGAACGCATTTTGGCAAGCCAAACAATTTAGTGTAAGCTTAACCCTGCGGCTGCTGGTATTGCAGCAACTCCTAAATCCCCAAGCTCGTTAACTGCACCCGCAATCATTAAACCCCACCCACCCCTAATAA
>NZ_JANLWO010000841.1:0-3097 GCF_031364565.1 Chamaesiphon sp. OTE_20_metabat_361 | reverse complement strand
AATTCGACCAACTGCTGGTGGGTTGCCCTGACTACTTACGGCGAAGGCTGGCACAACAATCACCACGCTTACCAATATTCAGCGCGTCACGGGATGAAATGGTGGGAAATCGATATCACCTGGATGACAATTCAAGTATTGCAATTGCTGGGTTTGGCTACCAAGGTGAAACTGGTTGAAGCTGGAACGGCTAAAGAGTAAGAGAAACGAGCCTGCCCGATCTCGATCGCAGATTGCTTGCAAATCATAGCGGGTATGCTAATATGTTTAAGCGGTAAATCAAGTCCGCTTAAGTGCGAGTGTAGTTTAGTGGTAAAACTATAGCCTTCCAAGCTATTGATGCGGGTTCGATTCCCGCCACTCGCTTAGTCTCCAATCTAGTCATAGCAACAGTTACAGCAGAAGCATAAGGCCTGTAGCAAGTTACGATTACGCGCCGATCGATCCGAATGTCTTCTCATCTCATCAAAAAGCGAGCCGAAATTAGATTTGGCTCGCTTTTTATTCAAAGCTCGTCAACCACTGCAATTCAGATCGCAGATGAATTTTGGGGCGATCGTGAGAAGGCGATCGGACAATCTCTAGATAACTTTTTTCTCCTTACCCTAGCCGCGATCGATTCAGTTTTCAATTTTCCGGTGCATTAAGGTGGTGTGGCGGATTATTCTAATTCTTAGGCTTCAGCAATGCGCTTGATATTTTCCATGACGCTGGGTAACACGATCCGAAATCTTCGCCCTAGCAACAAACCAAACAGAAAAGCGAGTAGTCCTTGGAATGAAACTTCATGGGTGAAGTATGTACCATCTGACTGACTATAAAGGTGGCGATATACATTCAACTTGCATAGCGGTAATTTAAGTGTGAACGTGTAGCTATTTCCGGCATTTAATTGTGAGATGATAAATGGGGAAACTCGACCTGCTTTAGGAGTGAGTTTACCTACCGATCCCAGCACAAAAGCACCTTCCAAGCGAGCATCTGACAATTCAGTATCCCATGCCGACCAATGTTCTACATCTGTCCAAATTGCCCAGATTTTCTCTGGTGAAGCCGAAGTTTTAAGCGTGTGACTAAATTTCATAAGATTTTTCTGCCACAAGTATTAAGTAGGGGGTATCTAAACACCGTAAAATGTTGTCACTGTCAATATAATATCTAAATATTGGCATTGTCAATATCTGGGTGAAAAGTATGCCTAAATATCATCACGGCGACTTGCGTAATACGCTAATCTCAATCGCGATCGAACTACTGGCTGAAGACGGACTTCAGGCACTTAGTTTGCGAAAAATGGCACAGAGGGCTGGCGTGAGTCATAACGCGCCCTATATGCACTTTGCTGACAAAGAAGCCGTGCTGGTGGCGATCGCAGCAGAGGGCTTTAGGCTACTAGCAGTTGATGTAGAATCGGCGATCGCGCGATCGGGTAGCAGTACACGCGAGCGATTGATTGCCGCAAGTCAGGCTTATGTGCGCTTTGCACTGGGACATCCCGATCGCGTACAAGTCATGTTTCGTCCTGTTGATGAGGCAAAATATCCCAGCCTCGTAGAGACTTCTCAGTCATCACTACATCGATTATTCGAGCTGGTTAAATCTGGGCAGGATCGTGGAGAACTAAAGGCTGGCGATACTCAAGCAATGACCAAAGCGATCTGGGCAATGGCTCATGGCATATCAGCTATTTCGATTGCTTATCAAACCAGCATTATGTCACCAACCACATCATCGGAAGATCTGACATCAATGTTTGTCAGTTTTTTATTGGATGGATTAGCCGCATAACAACCAAGATCGTCGGACGGAGATCGATCGCTTACACTAGCTGGAGTTAGATTTTACCGTTTATGAATGCAGATCCAGACTTGATGCCGATCGAATATCTCAAAGAGGTTCGATCGATCCTGGCTGTGGATGGGATGAAATGCTAACAGACTCACCACTTTGTATATACTGAGTCATGAGCCTGAAAATAAAATCTGTCACCATCCCCATCTTCAGAAGTTAGGAATTTTTATCGTAATGTCATTTTCTAAAATCTTAATTGCCAATCGGGGCGAAATCGCGCTGAGAATTATTCGTACCTGTGGTGAAATGGGGATTGGTACGGTTGCCGTGCATTCGACGATCGACAGGCGGGCACTTCACGTTCAACTTGCTGATGAAGCCGTATGTATCGGCGAACCGATCGGGAGTAAGAGTTATCTCAACATTCCAAATATTATCTCTGCGGCTCTGACGCGCAATGCTACAGCAATTCATCCCGGCTATGGGTTTCTGGCGGAGAACGCCCGGTTTGCCGAAATCTGTGCCGACCATCATCTGACTTTTATCGGCCCTTCACCAGCCGCAATGCGGGCGATGGGCGACAAATCTACTGCTAAAGAGACGATGAAACGGGTAGGAGTCCCGACGGTACCTGGTAGCGATGGACTCCTCGCCGATGCCGAAGAAGCACTGAAAATTGCGGGTGAAATCGGCTATCCCGTGATGCTCAAAGCCACTGCTGGCGGTGGCGGACGCGGGATGCGGCTGGTACGTGAAGAAGCAGACTTGGTGCGACTTTATCATGCCGCCCAGGGTGAAGCCGAAGCTGCTTTTGGTAATGGTGGTGTCTATATCGAGAAATTTATCGAATGCCCCCGCCATATCGAATTTCAGATCCTCGCTGATAACTATGGCAATGTTGTCTATCTGGGCGAACGTGACTGCTCGATCCAGCGACGGCATCAAAAACTCCTTGAAGAAGCGCCCAGCCCCGCCTTAACCCCCGAACTTCGTCAGAAAATGGGTGCCGCCGCGATCGCGGCGGCTAAATCGATCGATTATGCGGGCGTCGGTACGGTCGAATTTTTTCTCGATAAGCATGGGGATTTATACTTTATGGAGATGAATACCCGCATCCAAGTCGAACATCCCGTCACCGAAATGATTACCGGACTAGACCTAATTGCCGAGCAAATCCGTGTCGCTCAAGGTGAAAAACTTGCCTTCACCCAAGAGCAAGTAGTTTTAAAAGGACACTCGATCGAATGTCGCGTCAATGCCGAAGATCCCGACCACAATTTCCGACCATCCCCCGGTAAAATCACTG
>NZ_JANLWO010000840.1:0-9408 GCF_031364565.1 Chamaesiphon sp. OTE_20_metabat_361 | reverse complement strand
GCTTCGTTTCCAGTAGGTAAATCCCCCTGCTTGGTGCAACGCACGCTGAGGAAACCTCAGCGCGATTGCATCCGCTAAAGCCCCCTTGGAAAGGGGGTTGGGGGATTCAGATCTAGAAACGGAGCAACAGCAGACTTGTGTATACACGGTAGACCCTTTACCCTTTACCCTTTCCCCTTTCCCCCCGTCCCCCTCCACCCTTTACCCTTTACCCTTTACCCCATGACTCAACTCAAAGCAGTAATATTCGGTGCAATTGGTACGATCGTCGAAACATCCGATATCCAACGTCAAGCCTTCAACGCTGCCTTCACCGAAGCTGGACTCGACTGGCATTGGGATATCCCCACCTACCACCAACTCCTCAACACCAATGGCGGTCAAAATCGCATCCGTGCCTACCGCGATGCCGAACCCGTGCGGACTGGCGTTACCGATGAAGCGATCGCAAAACTGCACCACTCCAAAACCAAACATTTTGTAGACTTACTGGCAAATACCCCCCTTAGCCCGCGTCCCGGCGTAGTCGAACTGCTCGATACCTGCCACAAAGCAAATCTACAAGTGGCATTTTGCACGTCTACGAGTAAAGAGAATGTCGAGGGGATTAGGGAGGCATTAGCGCAACTGTTACCATTCGATCGCTTTGCCACGATCGTTACCCTCGATGACATCGGTCAGCCCAAACCAGCTCCAGACGCTTATATTTATTGCCTCCAACAGCTCGGCATCACCGCCGATGAAGCGATCGCGATCGAGGATACGCCAGTGAGCCTCTTAGCCGCTCAAACTGCCGATCTGGTGACTATTGCCACGCCTGGAGCTGCATTTGGCGATCGAGACTTCTGTGATGCCAATCTTACCCTGTCGGACTTAACCAATCTTACCGTCGAAAACTTATCCTCACTACTTGCCGATCGCTGGCATCAAGCTAGCTACTTTAGCGTCTAAGCCTGCTGACATTCTTTTAATCTGCTGACTGTGCATAGTACTTTAAGGAATAAACCCAATGACAACCACCACAGATACCAAGCAAGAATCGATCGTCAAAATCCGCGACCTGATTAAAGATATTAACTTCTGCATGTTGACTACTCTAGATGAAGATGGCTGTCTGCGGAGCCGTCCGATGGCGGTCAATGGTGAAGTCGAAGCCAATGGCGACATGTGGTTTTTCACCTACGGTAGTTCGCACAAAGTCACCGAAGTCAACAAAAATCACCACGTCAACGTTAGCTTTTCTGCACCCGATAAGCAATGCTATGTTTCTGTATGTGGGATGGCAGAAATAGTCAAAGACCGCGCCAAAATGCAGGAACTCTGGAAACCAGAACTCAAAGCTTGGTTCCCTCAAGAGCTTAACGAACCCGATATCGCCCTTCTCAAAATCACCGCCACCAATGCGGAGTACTGGGATGCCCCGGCAGGTTGGGTTGCCAAAGCCGTTGGCTTTGTTAAAGCGGCAACCACTGGCGAACCCGATACTTCAACCGAACACGCCAAAGTCGATTTGAAATAGATAAGAAAGTGCCATCGGCAGATCCCGATCGCACTTTTCCATCTCTAATTAAGTAGATGGGCGTAATAAAATATAAGATATCCCGTAGGGTGGGCACTGTCTTGATGCGCTGAACCGTCGGGAAACTAGGGCTTCAGCTCAGCACCGCTGTCTTGTCTTGACGCACACAAACGGGAGGAAACCTCCCGTTCGATGCGTCGCTGTCTTGTCTCGCATAATCCGGGAGGAAACCTCCCTGCCGCGAGCCGCTGACCCAAAGCCATGGGTCGGGAACCTCCGCGTGATTTCAGTCGCTGCCCACCAGCTAGGCTTCAGGCATAATCTATTTCATAAATAATTGTGCCTACCTACTCACCAACGCCACAAAAACTATAGACCCGATCGCATTGTCATCGGTAATAGAGATAATTTAGGTACTAAGATTTACCAGCCGGATCGGCAGCATTGACGAGTTGCGGTTGCTGTTGGAGCGGTGGACGTTCGATGATTTGGGCGGCTGTGGGTCGATGCTGTGGCGATTCGATCCCGTCGATCGAGACAAACTTAGCAGTCGCGATCGATTCTTTGATAGCACAGATGATTTTGAGATCGATTAATCCCTCTCGTCCCGATATTGCTGGCTGTTTGTCGTGCAATACGCAGTCTGAGAAGTAGGTAAACACCGCCGCCAATTGGTCGCAAGCAGGAAAAATGCGCTCCTGTTTGGGCTGGTCGTCGATCGCCAGGACGTGCTTGATGTCGGCTTGCGACGCAAAAGCTGGCTCGACGTGCAAGTTACCCCCCGTACCCATCACTTGATAAGTCGCGAGCTTGGCGGCACCAAAACTACAGGTAAAACTTGCCAAGCGATCGCCTGGAAACTGCATAATGGCACTAGTCATTTCAGCAACTTCCCGAAAGCGTTCTTCCGGTTTACTCGCACTAGTGGCAAATACCGAAATCGGTTCGGATTGGAAGAGATAACGGGCGGCATTAATACAATAAATCCCGATATCTTCGATCGTACCGCTACCAGTTTCCGCCTTCATCCGACTGTTGGCACCTTCAGTCTGTTGAGCGAAGATCGCGTGAAAAAAGCGCGGTTCGCCGATCTGTCCGGATTTGACGATTTCGACAGCTTGTAAATTCGCCGCATCAAAGTGGAGCCGATACGCGATCGCTAATTTGACATTGTGTTCCTGAGCCGCAGCAATCATCTGTTCGCACTCAGCCACCGTCACCGCCATCGGCTTTTCGCAGAGGATATGTACCCCCGCTTGGGCTGCTCTGACGGTGTAGTCGCAGTGCAATTGGTTTGGTAAGGCGATATACACTGCATCGATCGTGCCACTATTTAAGAGGTCGTCATATTGGGCGTAGGTATAAGTCTGCGACTCCGCGATTCCATACTTTTTGGCGACTTCGCTCCGCTTAGTCGGATTGTCAGATACCAATGCCACCACTTGAGAATTTTCAGTATTGGCAAAGGCAGGCAAAGCTGCTGCTTGGGCAAACCAACCCAAACCGACTACTGCATAGCGGATTTTCTGTGCATCTGTGGCGGGGTAGCGATCTTGAGTCGTCATTTGTCTACTCCAAGTTCTAGTGCGATCGGATCGATAGTTTAGGATAACAAGAGCCTAGAGACTGGAAGTCTCTGCTCATGATGCAAAGTCCGCCTACGCGGACTGATTAACCAGTCCGCGTAGGCGGACTTTGTAGTACTAGCCCCGATTTCAATCGGAGGCGGTGTCAGAGCGGAGCCAATATCCTTATCCCAAACTCACGCTAATCAATTGAAATTGGCACCGCTAGCTAAGCCGATCAGACTGCGGACGGGAGCTTCCACTGACTCTCTGGCGAGTTCTGTCGGCACGATCGTCCAGCCTGCGGCAAGCAGTTTTTGACAAGTCGCCCAGCCTTTGGTGCCGTTGGGCATCGGATAATCGCTAGCGCACAAATGGGGGAATGCTGTATGGGGTTTCCAGGGATGATATGGTTCTAATCGCAGATGTAGAGCTAGTTTGCCATTAGATCCAAACTTGGGCAGCCAACATATTTGTCCAGCCATTCAAAAGTCCTCCTAATTTCAATCGGTTATCTCTCAAGCTGTTGCTTAATCGCTCGGGATGAGCGCCTATTGTCATTTGTTAAGCAAACTTAACATTACTGATATTTCTCAAGTTACTCAAAATATTTTTGAGTTAACTCTGTCAAAGGTAAGAGTTATCAAGTTTGCAAAAAGCTCGATCGAATTCGCTCAGTTACAGCGGTTGGCAACTCGATCGGGTACAGTATGCCCCCGACTTCTGTGAGAAGTCGAGGATCTGAATCGGAGATCTGTGGTACCGCACTATTGACAATTTGCTGAAAATATGTTGAATTCCCCACTCACGATTTAGCCTTCTGTCGATCGCAGTGATGCGGGTTTGTGTGCTGCTTCCTTCCCGGTTTTGTCGCTTTCGACCAGATATTGAGGGTCTTCTTTCGAGGCATTGACACGATGACTTTTTATCTCCATTGGCTCTGTCAATTTCTGTTTGACAGTTCCTTCAATCGAGCCTTGTGCGCTCTCCCATTGTACTTTGTCGCCTTTTTTAAATTCTGACATCTGCTATTTTCTCCCGATCGATAATCGATACATTCCAATAGTTTATCGATTTGCAAATCGGCTGCTATCTGCCTATTGAGATAATTTCAGGCGGTCTGAACTATGATTAAAATGATTTACTGATAGACTTTGATGGACTGATATTCGACAACCTACAGATCTGTAAAAGCCCCTTTTGCAAAGATCTGTAGATCTGTAGGTTGGGTTGAAGAATGAAACTAGGGCATCCACACGATCTATCTATGAGTGTGTTGGGTTTCGCGGCTCAACCCAACCTACAGATCTTTACTTCACAAACCCTTCTTTGGCATCGAAACCCCTTGCCCTCACCCCCAGCCCCTCTCCCAAGCTTGGGAGCGGCGTTTTTATTCGGGGGTTCCCCCCGAATAAAAAAACGACAAGACAGAGGGGAGCCAGAGCCGGAGGCGAGGGCGGGGTGAGGGCGAAGGGTTGGGGACTAAGCAAATGGGGGTTGGGGGATTTGGATCTCCGATTCACATCAAACAACATCTATTCATCAGCTAGATCGTAGTTCAAATGGTATATCTTAACAGTTTATAGCGTATATACTAAAGAGCGAACTGCTGTATTGCAGCGCTGCTTGACTCTACCGATCGCCGGATCTTTAGTAACTAACGACAAGATTGTCAATGGGTCGATCGGGGGTTGATATATAGTGGATGTGGTACGACAATTAAGAGATGTAATCCCGAGTTAAATGACATAGGAGAAACAGATGCTCGATCGGGAATCATCGAAACAATCGCCATCTGAATCTCCAGGCGTTGGCAGAGAGCCATCTCCAAAGGAGAATCGAGCGTCATTTCCGACCGCCTTGGTGGCGCGCTTCGCGATCGTGGGCGTGGGCGCTTCGGCAGGGGGATTGGATGCCTTTAAACAATTGTTGCGGCACTTGGCGATCGATACGGGGATGGCATTCGTGCTGATCCAGCACTTAGCCCCCGAACATCAGAGTTTACTCGCCGAACTGCTCGGGCGGACGACCGCAATGCCCGTCTGTGAGGTCACTGAGGGGATGGAGATCGCTCCAGATCGCGTCTATATCATTCCCCCAAATACCACTATGAAGCTCGTGGGGCGGGTGTTTCACCTCTCGCCCCGCGAACGGACGGCTAGCGGCTATATGCCAGCCGATCGATTTTTTGAATCGCTGGCGGCTGGGTGCGGGAGTCGGGGAATTGGGGTAGTGCTATCTGGTGTCGATGGCGATGGGTCCGTGGGACTAGCGGCAATTAAAGCCGCAGGCGGCATTACTTTCGCTCAAGATCTGCCCTCTGCCCAATTTGATGGAATGCCCGAACACGCGGCGCAAACTGGTCGAGTAGATTTTATCCTCCCGCCCCAGGCGATTGCTGCTAAACTCAATGAGATCGGTCGCCAGTGGCAACTGGAGCCAGGATCGTCGATCGATCTCCCGCCGCCATCAGCCCGAGAGCCATCGGCACCAGATGAGCAGCCCGTACTTACAGCTAGTGCGGCACCCGTAGATCCACTCAGCCAAATATTTGAGTTGCTGCGGCAGCATACGGGTGTGAATTTTGCACTATACAAACAAGCCACGATCCAACGGCGCGTTCAGCGGCGAATGTCCCAACATGCTGTCACCAGACTGGAAGATTATCTAACTTGTCTCGACGGCAATGCGGCAGAACTAACTGCTCTATATCAAGATTTTTTAATCGATGTCACGAGTTTTTTTCGCGATCCAGAAGTCTTTCAATCTCTAACTGCAAGTATCTTACCGCAGATCGCCCAGCAGCACTCGCAATCCCCGATTCGGATTTGGGTCGCGGGATGTGCGACGGGGGAGGAAGCATACTCGATCGCGATCTGTTTGCTGGAGGTGCTAGAGGGGGTCGTGCCCCAGCCAGCAATCCAGATTTTTGCTACCGATCTCAATATTCAGGCGATCGAAACTGCCCGAGTGGGGATTTATCCACAGAGTGCGGTCGCACATATTTCTCCAGAGCGGTTGCGGCGGTTTTTTGTTCCCAGCGGCGATAACCATCAAGTTAGTAAATCGGTGCGAGAATTATGTATATTTGCCAGACACAATCTCTGTAGCGACCCGCCATTTTCCCGAATGGATCTGATTTCTTGTCGCAATGTGCTGATTTATTTTGAAGCCACACTGCAAAAGCGGGTGATGCAAAATTTGCACTACGCGCTCAATCCCAACGGCTGCTTGCTGCTGGGCACTTCCGAAACCGCCACAGCGACAGAGTTATTTACACAGGTCGATAAGCAGCACAAAATTTACGCCAAGAAACTCGCCCTCGTCCTGCCTAGTCTCGACTTACCACTGCTAAACGAGCTGACCCAGACAACTAGCTACCAACACCCACCTAGCACGCGTCCAGCCACCGAACTCCAGCTCACACAGCTCGCCGACGATCTCGTCTTGCAGCGCTATGCACCAGCCGGGTTAATTGTCAATACCAATCTGGACATCCTCGAATTTCGGGGCAATACCAGCGCCTATTTGCAGCCCGCTCCCGGTAAGTCCAGCCTGAAAGTCATGAAAATGGTGCAGGCGGGTCTGAGAGCCGAACTCCGCACGGCGATCCAGCAGGCAAAACAGCTCGACCGATCGATCGAGCGGATTGTCGAATGCCATCTGCAAAATTCCCAGCTCAACGCTAACATAAATGCCGGATCGACTGCTGTGAGGCTGGAAGTTATTCCCTTGCGGGTGCCCAGCGCGGCAGACGGTTACTTGCTGATTTTATTTGAAACCATCGCTCCCCAACAGATCTCGACTACCGCACCAGCCCAGCGCAAAGCCAAGCAGACGCTCGTCGAGTTAGAAAATACCAAACTCAAACAAGAATTAGCAGCAATGCAGGCGCAGATGCAACTGATGATTGACGAGCAGGAAGCCGCCACACAGGATTTTCGGGCAGCCAGCGAGGAAATTCTCTCTAGTAATGAGGAGTTGCAAAGCACCAACGAGGAATTGGAAACTGCCAAGGAGGAAATCCAGGGCGCGAATGAAGAATTGATGACGGTGAATGAGGAACTACGCAGTCGCGATCGAGAATCAACTCAACTCAATAACGATCTGGTCAACATCCTCAGTAGCATCCAACTACCAATTTTAATTGTCGGCACCGATTTGCGGATCGGCAGATTTACGCCGATGGCAGAGCCACTATTCAACCTGATTGCTGCCGATATCGGCAGGTCGTTTAGTAATATGCGTCACAATCTCGATCTGCCCGATTTGGATCGGCAGATCCTCCAGACGATCGATACCCTGACGATTTATCAGCAGGAGATCCAAGATCTGGCGGGGCATTGGTATCACCTGACGATCCGACCCTACAAAACTGTGGAAAATCAGATCGTCGGTGCCACGCTCGTCTTAGCAGACGTAGACACACTCAAACGCCACCAACAGGAGATTCAAGCTGCCCGCGATTATGCTGCGGCGATCGTCGAAACCGTCCAGTATCCCCTCGTCGTACTCGATGGCGACCTGCGGGTCGTGAGTGCTAATGGCGCATTCTATCGCATGTTTCAGCTCGATCCGCCGCAAGTCGAGGGGCAAGAGATCGACACATTGGCCGATGGTTGCTGGCAAATTCCGGGCTTGCGATCGCGCTTAGAGGCGCTACGACAGGAACAGATGCCATTCCAAGATGTGGAGATCGAATATCGGTGCGATCCGACTGACACCAAGACCTTGCTGTTCAATGGTTGGCAAGTTTTAAATACTGGCGATTGGCAATTATTTTTACTGGCGATCTCAGATATCACCGAGCGCAAACAGATCGAAGCCCACCGGACGCTCCTCGCCCAGGAACAAGCCGCCCGCGCGACGGCAGAAGCAGCCAGCCTCGCCAAAGACAACTTCTTGTCGATGCTCTCCCACGAACTGCGCAACCCCCTCAGCGCGATCGTCGGCTGGGCGCAGATGATCCTCAGCGGCAAGTTAAGTCCGGCACAAGTTCAGCGCGGCTTGGAAGTGATCGATCGCAGTGCCAGTGCCCAAAACCAACTGATTGAAGATCTGATCGATATCTCCCGGATCAACAATCAGCAGCTCCGGATCGAGATCGAACCGATCGATCCGATCCCAGTCATTGCCGCCGCAATCGATACACTCACGATCGCCGCTGCTGACAAAAATATTCGGCTCGAACGACAACTAGATCCTTTCCCCAGCCGAGTTTTGGGCGACGCCAGCCGGATCGAGCAAATCCTGTTAAATCTCCTCTCTAATGCCATTAAATTTACCGCATCCGGCGGTAAAGTTATCGTCCGCCTCTCCCTAGTACCGATCTCGCCCGCGAACCCGATCGCTTATGCTCAACTTCAGATAATTGATAATGGTAAAGGGATTAGTCCCGAATTTTTACCATATATCTTCGACAGGTTCCGGCAGGCAGATAGCTGCTCCACCAAAATGGAAAACGGACTCGGACTCGGCTTAGCGATCGTCCATCACCTCGTCAAACTCCATGGCGGTCAGATTTCAGTTACCAGCCAGCTCGGAGAAGGCTCCACCTTCACCGTCCAACTGCCCCTAGCACCGGATTTGCCACCTGACACCCCGGTACTGCCAGCCGCCGCAGCGCCCCTCCTAGCTGGCGATGACGCCAAACTACTGGCACCCACCACTCGATTCCGCAAAGCGGAGGCTACGCCAACGACACCATCCCTAACTGGCGCAACGATCCTCGTCGTCGATGACGAACCCGATGTGCTGACACTCATTACCACGATCCTCCAACAAGCTGGCGCAACAGTCACAGCGGTAGGCTCGGCGAGCGCCGCGATCGACACGTTGCAGGCGCAGCCGCAAGCCTACGATCTGCTCTTGTCCGATCTGGGGATGCCAGAGACAGATGGTTGGGCGCTGATCCGCCAGATCAGAACGTGGGATGCTAAGGCTGGGGGACAAATTCCCGCTGCGGCACTAACAGCCTACAACACGATCCGCGATCGACGCATTTCTCACGCCTTTGGATTTCAAATCCTCCTCTCCAAACCAATCCAGCCAGCACAACTCGTCGCAGACGTTGCCAAGCTCGTCCACAAACCGAAGTAGTCAGCCGTACCTGACTCGCTTTAGTTCCAAATCCGCGTCATATTTGAGTTGCCGCGTAGTCCTTTACCCCACCCCAACCCTCCCCTTATAAAGGGGAGGGAGCCGGAAAAGCTCCCCTTATAAAGGGGGAGCCGGAAAAGCCCCCCCTGCTTGGTGCGCTATCCCGTCGGGAAACCCGACGAGCGCCAATCCGCTTTATATGGGGGGGTTGGGGGGGTAACACCA
>NZ_JANLWO010000835.1:0-18931 GCF_031364565.1 Chamaesiphon sp. OTE_20_metabat_361 | reverse complement strand
CGATGCGTCCGGCAACTTCACATTGGATATATGTAGCTGCCATGACTACTGGTGCTCTGTACTTTTGGTCTTTGAGCCGCAATCCCAAAAGTGTTCCTCAGTCTGAATATTTAGTGGCAATATTTATCCCCATTTGGTCGGGACTGGCATACATGTCAATGGCATTAGGTCAAGGTAAAGTCGAAGTTGCCGGACGCATCGTTCATTATGCCCGCTATATCGATTGGATGGTGACTACGCCGTTATTACTACTGACGTTATCTTGGACGGCAATGCAGTTTGTCAAAAAAGATTGGACTCTGATTGGCTTTTTGATGAGTACACAGATCGTAGTAATTGCGACGGGGCTAATTGCCGAACTTTCTGCTCAAAACTGGATAAGATACCTGTGGTATATTTGCGGTACGGTAGCATTCCTGGTAGTGTTGTGGGGGATTTGGGTACCATTGAGATCGATCGCCAACAGTCAAGGCAGAGATTTAGCTAGGCTCTATCAAAAGTTGATAACCTACTTTACAGTATTGTGGATTGGCTACCCATTGCTCTGGCTCGTTGGATCTTCTGGTCTGAGATTAATAAGTCAAGATATCGATACCATGCTATTTTGTATTTTGCCTTTTTTCTCCAAGGTTGGCTTTAGCTTCCTCGACTTACATGGATTGAGAGGATTGCAAAATCGCCAGTCAGAAACTGGTATGGATCGTACTGTCGTTGGCGTAGCCTCTCCCTTGGAGAATCGAGTATTACAATTCCAAAATGTGGGTGAAGTTTGGAAGAATTCGGTGTCTCGATCGAGACGTAAAAAAACTAGTCAATTATAGGGCTAGCTTGAGTTTTACTCTAGCAATCCTGAGTCAATTGTAAGATCTAAGGTAAATATTGTTTTAACCGCACAGACGCAGCGATGCACGCACGCCTTTGTTCCCTGACGGTTTGCAGATCGAGACAGAGAGCGCAGAGAGTAAAGTAGAGATTCTAGTAAATCATCTGGGATTACTACATTTCTCTAATGGTAGGCAAAATGCCCACCATTAGATACTTAATTATTTATCGTTCGGTTAACTGAGTTAACACCTGATTGGAACGTTCTACGAAGGCATTCATCCCATCGGCATTAATCCCTTTTTGAGCCATTAAAGCTAGATCGTAGATGTGATGACAGACAAGATTAACTAGCGCCTGATTTGGCGAAGTTCCCTCCGTTCCGACGATCGATCCTTTGTTGATATTTGCCAGATTTTGAATCAGTGGATGCGCGGTATTGACTACCAAAACGTGTTCGTCTGGAAATTCAGCTATTTGTTGCTGCATCATTGCCATCATTTCACGCATCCGCCGGGTAGATTCAGGCAACAATACCATTGCCGGGGGTGTGGATTGCGCGTTATCACCTTTGAGTGATTCGGTACGAATGGTGACTTGGGGTTTATTGAGCGCGGTGGTGAAGATTTCTTGAATCTGCTCGCTGCGAGTTTTATTGGTATTTGGATCGATGATTTCGGGTGTATCATCCGATTGAATTAGGCTGCTATCTAATTCGGCATCGACGCGCGAGAATTTGATATCGCTATGTTCGCGTTCGAGGAAACTAACGAAGTGGGTGTCGATGAATGAATCGAGGAATAGCACTTCTAAACCTTGACCCTTGTGGAGTTGGACATAGGGTGCTTGACTGGCTTCATCGGTGGCGTAGAACACGCGATTTTCGTACTTCGGTTCGTTTTGACCTTCCGTCGTCGCTGGCGCTGATTTGGCGTGACGCTCTTTGTTGCGCTCTAAGTACTCATTGAGAGTTGTATAAGGCAAACTTGGCGTTGCAGATTGCCAAGCATCATCGCCCTCTGCCGTGCCTTCAGGTGCAGTTGGGGGAGCCGTAAAGGTGGTGCGATAGATGATGATGTCTTCGATTTGCTTTTTGAACTTATCATCGTTCAGACAGCCAAATTTGATGAAGGTGCTGAGATCCTCCCAGCCTTTGGTATAAGCCTCGCGATCGTCGTGATAGAGTTCTTTGAGCCTGTCGCCGACTTTTTTGGAGATATAATCAGAGATCCGGCGGACGGTGCGATCGCTAGTCAGCGCACTCCGAGACACGTTGAGCGGGATATCGGTACTGTCGATAACGCCCCGCAATGGTAGCAAGAATTTGGGAATCACTTCATCGCAGCGATCGCTCACAAATACCTGATTGCAAAACAGTTTAGCTTGTCCCTTGGTCAGATCCAAATCTGGGCGCAATTTGGGGAAGTACAGAATCCCGTTGAGCGCAAAGGGATAGTCGGTATTCAGATGCACCCACAGCAAGGGGTCTTCTTCAAAGGGATACAAGTAACGATAAAATTCGAGATAATCTTCTTTTGTTAAATTCTGGGGTGATTCTTTCCAGGGTGCCTTTTGCTTATTAATAACTTCGCCGTCGAGCGAAATCGCCACTGGCATAAAGTCACAATAAGTCTTGACTAATTGCTTGATTCGAGCTGGTTCTAAATATTCAGCTTCCTCATCTTGGAGCGTCAGCGTAATCGTCGTTCCGCGCTCTGTCCGACTCGATTCGCTAATTTCAAAGCTAGGCGACCCATCGCAAGACCAGTGTACCGCCGTCGAGCCATCACGACAAGAGAGGGTGTCGATTTCAACTAGGCTCGCCACCATAAACGAAGAATAAAATCCTAATCCAAAGTGCCCGATAATTTGTTGGTCGCTATTTTTTTGATACTTCTGAATGAATTCTTCGGCACTCGAAAAAGCAACTTGATTGATATATTTTTTGACTTCATCTAGACTCATCCCGATCCCATTATCGGAGATCGACAGTGTTTTTTTGTCCTTGTCGATCGCGATCTGGATCGCAGGTTCGCCGATTTCACCGCTAAATTCGCCCGCGAAGGACACCATTTTGAGCTTACCAATGGCATCGACACCGTTGGAGATCAGTTCGCGGAGGAAGATTTCATGGTCGGTATACAGAGATTTCTTGATGATCGGAAAGATATTCTCGGTATGGATGGTGATGTTACCTTGTTCTAGCACTGTCATATTGCTATCGATCGCTACTTATGTTTTGTTATCAGCATTGTATGGCGATCGGGTGTGTGTAGCTTTTCGGGATTTCCGTACCTCTTCATAGGGGATATGGGATAGGGTAGATCAATATCCACTGTAAAAGTAGCAGTATTCGGCGCGATCGATTGCTGTGAGCGTTTTTTTGGTAGACTTAATCGCGAAAATAAGTCCGCCGATAATGAGTCCGATGACGGCTAGATAAATGCCAAATAAACTACCGAGTAAATAACCGCTGATAAAGTCGATTGCCATTGCTGTGGCTAGAATTCCTAAGACATCGCGCAGCCGATTGAGACTCAGCAAAATCGAAGTGTTGAATAGACCGATCGCAAATAATAAATATCCTAACCCAGCAACTATTGTCAAAATGTTATCATTCTGACTGCGATGTAAGATCGACAGCAACATTAGTGTCATAGACATCAACACTCCAAAGTACAGGAGAATTCGCCCAATGGACGACCAGTATTTTTTTTGCAGTTGCCAAGATAGACTATCTACTTCAGCTAGAGTCATATGTTTGGCAAGCTCGTACCAATATGTAATTAAGTTATAACTAAAATATTCGACCAGGGGAACGATCAGTAGGAGATTTAACAATGCTAAATCCATACTATTTTGATATGCGAGATTGTTACCAGAAATAATAGCAAAGTGTCCGGCAGTAGTAATGTTTGCGACTAGCCGATCGGCAAAGATAAATCCAAAATAAGTGATGCCATAACAAAAGTATGGGATCAATAAATAAATTAGAATGCTCAGATGTGGTAAACGGACTAGGTCGCCAAATTTCGGCTTAATTGCTCGTGCTTCGATCTGGGTGAATATCCATAGAACTGATAGCGAGATAAAAGCGATCGCAATGGTTGATATCTGAGCTTCTAAAGCACTTAACTCGATAAATACTCTAAATATAAAAAAGCAACAGGTAATCCCAATCAGGATGACTGGAGCGGCAAATCGATACTGAAGTCCGACGATCGCAAACAACATCCAGATCGTACTAAGAATAATGTAATAAAGACCAGCAATAATAATATATCGATCGGTCGTAACTCCCTGATAGAATCCAAAGATAATACCAAGCGAAGTTAGTAAAATAGTGGTAAAAATTCCCATCGACAAAATTGAATTACAGATCCGATTAGCTTGAACCGGATCTTTTAATCCCATGTAAAACAAACCCCGCCTCGTAATCATCTGGACAAAGCCGCTACTCGTAATCAGACTTGCCATCGTGACGAATCCAAACAGCGTATTTAACGCTGGTGGTAAAAAGTCCATCCTTTTATCGATCGGCCAGTAATTGAGGACGAGGAGAATAATAAATGGAATGGTATAAACAAAGCTATGTGAAAATTGAGTGATGAATATATTAAACTTCTCACTAAATTTCAGCGCTGGCTTGGGGACATAAATTGCAGCATCGACATAGGGAAACTGCTCGCGTTGGGCATAAATAAATTGCCCGAGTACTAAGGCATTCGGACAGCCAAATTCAGTCGCGATCGTTTTATCGGTATATCCTAAAGCTTCGACGATCGCGACAATTTCCCAAGGATCGCAAACATTAGGATAGTTGATATAAATTGAATCGATTAAATTTTGGAGAGAATGAGTGGTCATAGCTTACCATGCAGTTTTAGTTCTGAAATTCTCGCTTGCCGAATCAATTGCTGATACAGCTCGAAATAAGTTTGAACGCACTTTTTGAGGGTAAATAAATCCAAGGCACGATCGCGAGACTTCTGACCGATCGCGGTGCGTTGTGCTGGTGTTAAACTGAGCATCTGGACGATGGCTTCAGCTAGCTCGACGGGATGATTGGCGGGGACGATCGATCCGGTATCGCCCAAAGCCTCTGCCACACCGCCGACATCAGTCGCCACGATTGCCGCTCCACACAACATTGCTTCGATAACTGCATAGGGAAAACCTTCCGAAATACTCGACATGACTACTAGATCTGCTGCGCTATATACCTGCCACGGCTCGCTGGTAAAGCCTGCAAACTTAACGTTATTTTCTAATTGATGTTCGGCGATCTTTTGCTGACAGCGCTCAAAATAATCTGGATCTGAAGGTTTACCATAAAGCTTAAATTCAACATCGGGAAACTTGTTGCAGACGATCGCCGCTGCTTCGATCAGATTCAACTGTCCCTTCAGTGCAAAAATCAGACCCATATTAATTACTATTGGATGAATATTGGGGCGATCTGGCAATTGTTGAGGTTTAAATTTCTGCGGATCGGCACCATTATAAATGACTTTAATCTTCTCTGGCGGTACTTCCCACCATCCTTCCCAGCGAGTATTATATTTGCAAACTGGAGCCACAACATCGGCAAAATGATAATTTAATTTGACTACCGCGCTAACTAGATAATGCAAAAAGCGGCGGACAAACACCGACGGAATCGAGGTGCGTAAATTTAGATATTGTTCGCGAATATTCGTACCGTGCTCGGTCAATAGATAGGGAATCCGATATTCGATTTTTCCAATTACGCCGAGTAATCCACAATAACTAGCAGCCGAGGAATGAATCGTATCGACCATCGGAATCGGGACATTCAACGGAATAAATAATCGATATAGCAATCGCAGCGTTTCGGTAATCTCACCTAAAGTAATCCGATTGGTCTCGATCTGGGATTGCCAACCTGTAGTGACTAGTTTTTGAAAACACTTCCACACTTCGATCGACATCATCGTCTTGTGATAATCGTACCGCAGAAAATATTTATGGATGGCAACAAATGTCTGCCCCAGGGTGTGGATATCCATCACCTCTGGCGAAAGAATCCCCATTAATAGCTGCTCGAAAATGGGGATAAAGCGGCGATCGATAACCGTCCCAGTAGTGGCAATTTTGCTCTTGAGGGCGCGTGAAAAGGGAAATCGCCATCCGTATTCGATCGGGTCTTCCGTGCCCCACAGCGGCACTTTGAGTAGTTGAGTGACGTTGGGTGCTAGTTGGTATTGTTGGGGTAGATAGGGATTGGCAACGATCGCCAAAATCTTGAAATCTACTTCTGGCATCTGCGTGGTTAATTCATGACACCAAGTACTCACGCCCCCACCCAAAAATGGGTAAGTTCCTTCGGTTGTCATCAAAATGCAAGACCTCATTGATAATTAATAATCTCACATTTTGCATTAAAACAAAGTTAATAGTGTTTTAGTGAATAGTGGATAGTGAATAGTGGATAGTTTTGGTAATTAGGAGTAAGTAGTAGGGTGGGCAATGCCCACCGCAATGTTTAACGGTGGTTCTAGTATCTAAAATAAACTGGCTGACAGCTTTACTAAGGAGCAATCTTTGTGAAATATTAACTCTATTTGGGGAAATAAACAGTACCAGTTTGACCGATCGCGATCGTTGGCTGGGGATTGGTGAATTCGACTTCGATTCGCTGGGTCGATCGATTTTCTACGGGAGAGGTAGCGCCAACGAGTGGAGGCGCAATACTAGTAACTAAAGCGACTAGTTCTTGACTGTTCAAAGCGTTACCCACCTTGACGAGCGCTCGTTGTCCGGGCTTTAATAAGGCGGCTTGTTGTGGCTCCAACTCCACGCCGATCTTGAGTTTTTTGGGATCGGTAATACTCATCAACTTACTTCCCAAAAATACTCGATCGCCGACCGCAACCGGGATGTCGATCGCCGTGCCCGCGATCGGTGCGGTAATATCAATTTTGGTGGGTTCGAGGACTGGTTTACGATTGACTGGTAGACTAGCCACCCGACTACCGGGCAACACTTGTGGCAGTTGCTGCAATTTTGTCTCGATCTGGCGAAGATCGGCGCGAGCAGCTTGAAGTTGCGCTTGGAGTTGTTGCAGTTGTCCGGCTTGTTCGGTGAGTGTAAGTTGTTGCTGGAGTTGTGTCGATTGTGTCTGCACGGTTTGTCGCTCGGTGGCAACGCGGGCGGCAGCGACTAGACTATCATAATCCGCTCGGGCGATACTGAGGTCAGATTTAGCGACTGTCAGCTCTTTTTGGGCTTGTTCGAGTCGTTCTTGAGAGATCGCCCCTTGACTTTGATACTGAGCCAGTCGCTCGGATGTTGTCAATGCTTGCTCATAAATTGCTTGAGCGCGGTTGATGGCTGCGCGTTTTTGTTGCAGGGGCAGTTGAGCTGGCTGAGTGGCGACGACATTTGCCCGCACGTTAGCTGCCGCTAGCTGTTGGCGTAACGGGGCAATCTGCCGCTGATAATTGGCGATCGCGATTTGGATGGTGTTAATGCGTCCGATGGCTGCTTGGCGCTCTCCCTGAAGGAGTTGTTGCTGTTGGTTGACTTGCTGCTGTTGCTGGTTGGCTTGCTGGATGATGGCTTGCTGTCGTTCGGCATCGAGCTGTTGCTGTTGGAGCATTTTGGTTTGATTATTACGTTCGGCATCGATATTCCGAATGGTCAATAATCGATCGCCAGCCCGCACTGTCTGCCCGAGCTGGATCGGCAGTACTGAGACGATTCCAGGGATCGTCGCATCGATTTTGGTGATGTGTAGCGGTTCGATTTTGCCGACAAATGGGAGATCGTGCAACTGTCGAGCGCGGTCTTTGGGATCGGGGGTAGCGGCAGGTTGATTGAGACTTTGGCGGAGTAGATAGAGCGCACATGTCAACCCCAACCCAGCGAGTACCAGTGCAGCGGCTTGATACCACCCGATCGATTTACGCGATCGACCCAATGCGGTAATATCTAAAATCAGCTCTGAAGGTTGATCGAATTCGCTGCCAGGAACGATCGCGGTGCTCGGCGGTTTATTGATGCCCGTCAGTTCCAAGCCACCGGGATAATCGAGCCGACTCAAGGGCATTTGACCGCTGCGCGGCTTCCACTCTAGCACCCCAAGATCGATCTGATTGGGAATAAATTTTTCAAATAAACCGGGCGCGATCTGCATGTAGCCCCGATTGACAAACCGGACGGCATCACAAATTTCCTGTGCGGGGGCACCTTTGAGAATATAGCCATTGGCACCAGCCTGGATCGAATCGGCGACATATTCATCGCTGTCATGACTGCTGAGCACGAGGACTCTGGTTTTGAGCGAGCTGTGGGAGATAATTTTGGTTGCCAGGACACCATCGATATCGGGCATCTCCATATCCATGAGCACGACATCGGGCAGGAGTAATTTGACTTGCTCGATCGCATCATAGCCATTATCTACCATTCCCACGATGTCAAAGTCCGGCTCGGTTTCGAGTAGAGACTTCAGCCGTTCCCGAATGCTCTTCTGGTCATCCACCAGGAGAATGCGAATCATGACTAATTCCTTAGATTTGTGATACTTATTACCGACTTTGACTCATTTATTCGGTGAGTCAACAGTCTTAGCCGGATGAAAATATATTTCGATAAGTTGTATATCAATATTATTACAAATTTGAACAGATCGAGCTACGGAAATTACGATCGCTAGCTCAGTATTTTTTATAACATCTTGCAGATCGAGACGATCGCTGTCCTAATTTACTCGAAGTAGCTAATTATCGATCGGGATAATGTCACAGCGGGGCTTTTTTCAGCCATGTGGCGGAAGATTCAAACCTGCTTCGCTAACGCTTCAAACTCATGCCAGCACATCAATAGAGCGCGGGGAACGTGGAAACAACCTTTCCATTTACCGCCCTTGAGATCTAACAATACTTCGCCCTGGCGATCGAGATAGCCAAACCACTCACCACCATTGGGGTCGGCAAAGTGTTTCCACGTATACTTATGAACTTTTTGATACCAATCCCAGCAGGCCGCCCTACCAGTCAAGCGATAACCCATTGCTAGCGCCACTAGCGTTTCTACATGCACCCACCACAGTTTTTGATTCCATTCCAACTGCTGGGGGGGATGACCGTCGGCATCCATAAAATAATATAAACCGCCATAGCGATCGTCCCAGGCAAAATTAAGGATATTTAAGACGACATCGACAGCTCGATCGATCGTGTCGCGATCTTGGCGGCGATTGGCGATATCCATGATAAACCACATCGCTTCGATCCCATGTCCGGGGTTGATCGATCGACCCTCGAAACAATCGCTCTGACTGCCATCTGGCACCACATTTTCGTACATCAGACCGCTCTGTGGGTCAAGGAAATCAGTCATTACCTCCTGCACAGTCAGATCCAAAACCCGATCGAGTTCTTCACTGGGCAACAACCAGGACATTTCCAGGGTGAGGTTTGCCAAAATCATTGGCACGGCGAGGGATTTGAGCGATCGAGTCCCTGGGTAAGTTTTATTATATCGACCCTTGGGATCGTCCTTACGGCGTAAGACATTTTGATAGGCTTGGAGGGCGACCTCTTTTGCCCAAGGTTCGCCATCGGCGAGCGCGTATTGACTAAATGCCATCGCCGCAAAGCAGTCAGAGAAGATGTTATAAGGCTGTACGAGGGGCTGTCCGGCTCGATCGAGGGCAAAATACCAATTACCCTGGGGATCGCGTCCGTGTTCGGCAAGGAAGCTCGCCCCATGTCCGGCAATTTTGAGCCACTCACTGCGTTGCTCGACGCGATTGTACAACATCGAAAATGTCCACACCTGACGGTTTTGCAGCCAGATAAACTTATCGGTATCGTAGACTTTACCCGCTCGATCGAGACATGTAAAGTAGCCGCCTTGCTCCCAATCGATCGAGTTTTGCTCCCAGAATGGGATGACATTATCGAGCAGGGTATCTTTGTAGAGTTTTGCTAATTCCTGAAAATCGTAGTTCATGGTTTAGGGGATAGGGGATAGGGAATAGGGGATAGGGAGTAGCGAAAAATGTAGTGATAATGCCTGAAACCTAGATGGTGGGCAGCGGTTCGCGCTCTGGAGGTTCCCTCCAGATTGAGCGAAACAAGACACTGCCCACCCTCCAAATTGTATTTTACTATCCCCTATTCCCTATCCCCTATTCACTATCCACTAGTAAATTTTAATTTACTAACATTATCTCTTCATCTGACTGAAGATCGAGTACCTTGTCGCCAGTGCCATCCTTGCCATAGGTTTGGATGCGATCGATCGGCACGATTTCATGACGTTGAGTAGTAGTTACCAGATCGAGGGCTGCGGGGGGGAGATTGAGGTAGATCAGGCTATCGGTTTTGATGGCAAATTGCATGGCATGGGTGCCCATATTCCCAGTTTGGACGATCCGAATCGTCGAAATGGGGATGCGTTTGGCATAGCCATAACGGGTAACGAGGATCAGCTCATCCGTGCTATTGGCGGGGATACAGCCGACGATCCGTTCTCTCGCACCGACTTTGAGCGCTTGGATGCCTTGGGATACCCTCCCCATCAGGGGGATCTGCTCGGAGGCTAGTGCCAGCCGAAGGATGCGTGCGCCAGATGTCGCGATGATGATTTCCCGCTGGTTGGTGAGGGGGGTGATGGTGTGCAGTTTGTCATCTTCCCGCAGTTTGATCAGGGTGGTACCGCGATTTGTTAGCCCACTTAGCTCTTGGAGGAGGATGCGTTTGATTTTGCCTTGGTTGGTGAGCAGGAGCAGTTGCTGGAGATCGTCGCTGGTTTCGCCAGGTGCGGGGAGGGTATAGATAACTTGCTCGGTGGTGTCGGTGTCTTGGAGCGCGGGAATCAGGCTGGTGAGGATCGTGCCGCGATCGTTACCCAGGGTGGGCGGAATATCGCGAATTTTGAGCGGATAAGCTTTGCCGTCAGTGGTAATTAGGGTAAGTTCTTCATCAGTGTTAGTTTGGTACGTTTTGGTGATGAAATCTTGGCTTTGAGGATTGAGTTTGGCACCAGTTTTACCGAGTCTTCTAATGTAGCCTTGATGAGTAATTTCGACGGTGGTGGATTGAGTGGGTTCGGCTTCGACAATTTGGAGTTGAGTCGCGGGCAGCGATCGAATTTTCCGCTCTTTTGCAGAGAGGCGATCTTCGGCTGGCAAGCCTTCTGTCGGTTTAGTTTTGGTAGCAGTGATGCGACTAGCAGTAGCTCGATCCAGTTTGGGCAGATCGATTCTGGTAATCTTAGAGCGCCGTTCGTCGCTAAATTTGCGCTTGAGCGATCGCAGATCTTTTTTGAGTGATTTTAGTAGTTCGGTGCGATCGAGCAAGAGATTATTTAAACGCGCAATTTTGGTATTGAGTTCCTCAAATTCGGTCTGAATATTTTTCTTTTCTAAGCCAGTCAATCGCCGCATCGGCATTGATAAAATGGCATCTGCTTGGACATCGCTAAGCTCTAATTCGGTCTGAAAGATCGCTTTAGCGGTAGTGCCATCCGGCGCATTGCGGAGGATATTAATCACCGCATCGAGATTGTCTAGCGCGGTGAGCAGTCCCGAGAGGGTATGTACCCGTTTTTGGGCTTGTTCGAGTTCATTGCCATACTGACGCGTGAGCGTGATTTCGCGGAATTTGAGAAATTCTTCCAGCAGTTGTCTGAGACTCAATTGACGGGGTTGACCTTCCACAATTGCCAGCATAATCGCCCCAAAGTTGCTCTGAAGGGCAGTTTGGCGATAGAGCTGGTCGAGGACATGACTGGGTTCGCTATCGCGCTTGATCTCGATGACGACGCGCATCCCTTCCCGATCGCTTTCATCGCGCAAGTCGGCAATACCGTCGATTTTGCCTGCATTGACTAGTTCGGCAATTTTTTCGATCCAGGCGGCTTTATTAACCTGAAACGGAAGTTCGGTCACGATTAGCGAATCGCGGCGTTTTTTGGACTTGGTGAGCTTCGCTTGGACGCTAGCAACCTCCACATGGGAAATCCCCCGCACGGTGATAATCCCTTTCCCCGTCCGATAAGCATCGTGGATGCCTTCGACACCCATAATTTCGCCCCCAGTGGGAAAATCTGGGCCGGGAATCAGTTCCCATAATTTAGCATCGGGGAGATCGGGTTTATCGATTAGGGCAATCGCCCCATCGAGAACTTCGCCGAGATTGTGCGGGGGGATATTCGTCGCCATCCCGACGGCAATCCCACTACAGCCGTTGATCAGTAGTAAAGGCACTTGAGCGGGTAAAACTGTCGGCTCCTGCTGGGAATTATCGAAGTTGCCGATAAAGTCTACCGTAGCGGTGCCGATTTCCCCTAATAGAGCTTCATGCGCGATCGAGGCTAGCCGCGTCTCGGTGTACCGCATCGCCGCTGGCGGATCGTTATCTACCGAGCCAAAATTGCCGTGTCCGCCCAAGAGCGGATAACGGGTCGAAAAGTCCTGAACGAGTCTCACCAGGGCATCATAGACCGATTGGTCGCCGTGGGGATGATATTTACCCAAGACATCCCCGACTACGCGAGCGCACTTGCGATACGGTCTGTCTGGTGTCAATCCGAGTTCGTGCATCGCGTAGATAATCCGCCGATGCACTGGTTTGAGTCCATCGCGGACATCGGGCAATGCCCGCCCCACGATCACACTCATGGCGTATTCTAGGTACGATCGCTGCATCTCTGACGGCAGATCGATCGGAATAATTTTATCTGTACCTAGCAGATCTAGCTGTTTTACCATGAGTTCAAATGCCTATATCGATCGCTTAAGTTAATCTCAGTCTGCCACAAACTGTTCGCAATCGGACTAGACTGCAAAATAATAATACACAATTACTAGAGTAAAGGATAGTGAATAGTGAATAGTGGATAGTGGATAGAAGTTAGAATGCAAGCATTCTCTATGTTCGCTATTCACTATTCACTATCCACTATCCACTGACCCCTACCCTCTAGCCGGAGCCTTAGTAATAAAATCCCTAACTCTGGGAGTCTGAATCAGTTTGCGGGTGTCATTGAGCAGTCTATCACCCCATAAGTTTTCTTTGAGGTATTGGATATTGGCGTAGCGGCTGTCGAGGGCGATCGCTTTTTCGGCGGTGGTAAATGCTTCGGCTTGTTTGCCTTGGACGAAGAGTGCCACAGCCATTGCCAGACGGGGTTCGGCGGCTTTGGGGTCGATGGCGATCGCGCGCTGCCAGTTTTGCATGGCACCGTTGAGATCGCCAGACTCATAATTGACTAAGCCAATATTATTGATCGCTGGCCAAAATTTAGGATCTTTTTTAACCGCTTTTTGGTATTGGGCGATCGCGTCTGGATACTTATTTAATTTATAGTAAGCATTACCCAGATCGAAGAGAGCGGAATTATTATCCGGCTTAATTTTTAGCCCAGCTTGAATGGTGTCGATCGCTTTTTGATGGTCGCCTTTTTGGAAGTAAGCAGAGCCTAACATGAATAGCGTGTCTGGATCTTGGGGTTTGATGGCGATTGCTTGTTGCAGCGAATCGATCCCTTTTTGATATTTTTGAGTTTGGACGTACAAGGTACCCAAAAATAGCCAAGCCTCATGACTTTTAGGTGCTAATTGGGTTGCTAGAGCAACACGAGGAATCGCTTGTTCGTATTGTTGAAATTGAACCAATCCGGCTGCTTGTCTTAATAAAGTCTTACTAGTATTCTCTAAGGATTTGGCATCTTGAGTGGGAACATATGGCAGTAATACTTGACCGTGAGCGATCGTGGGCGAGATCGTCATACCTAGGCAAGCAGTTAGGAGTAGCAGGTAGATCCGTTTATACACAGTAAGTTATGTCTGAGTAGATAGTCGATAGGGCTGTGGACAATCGTCAAAATCGATGCAGATTGAGGATCGCGTTAGTTGTCGATTCCATCATAGGATAGATTCTACAGCTACTATCACAATTTTTCGGTAAGTCAACTACAACTTATGGATGGGTGAGCGAGAATACCATATCTAGGCTAGCGTACTTGTTACCGAATAGATGGGAGTTGAAATTTGGCACTCGATGCTCTTTGTCACTGTGTGCCAGGATCGAACGTACACATGGGAGTTTTCTCCACCATAGGATATGACTTTTGGCACTAGCAATGTTTGTTACAGAAGAGTTAAACTTAATGTAAATAAAAGTAACAAAACTATTAAAAGTTATCGTTGCTTTGCCCGCTTGGTAGATCGATTCTCATCGATGGCATTCGATCGTGCAGATCGGGTTTGTCATGCACTCTGCGCTAGTTGAAAGATTGGTGACTTGGCAATGACATTACAACCGATTGTCGTGACTCCAGAATGAGCGGCTCAGTCAATGAACAGTCATTTGAGAGTTTTAACTAACGAACTAGTGTGCCTCGATCTCCTATGCAAATACCCTTCATTCACAATCTCAAACGTCCGTTCCCAACCATCGCTGGTGTGGCGGCGGCGATCGTCGGTGTTGCCGCACTCGGTACCGTGGCGGTTAATCAGTTTAAGCCAGCTCCAAAAATCGATCTAGAACGTTATACCACGGTTGCCAAAGCGCAAGATCTGACCGATCGAATTACCGCCAGTGGTAATGTCATTCCCTTCCAGACGGCAAATATCAGCCCCAAGACAGCAGGGAGAGTCTTTCAGCTATTTGTCGAACAGGGCGATCGCGTCCAGCAGGGGCAGAAAATTGCCCAGATGGAAAATGCGGAAGCTCAAGCCGCCTTCGCGCAAGCGCAAGCCAACGTCCAGCAGGCTCAAGCCAATCTCAGCAAGGCGAAAAATGGCACGCGCGCCGAAGAAATTACCCAAGCTCAAGCCAAACTGACTCAAGCGCAAGCCAACCTTAACAAAGCCAAAAATGGCAATCGTCCTGAAGAAACCGCTCAGGTACGGGCAAAACTCGCCCAAGCCCAAGCCAATCTCAATCTGAGCCGATCGATCGCCCCCCAACAAATCCAGCAGGCTACCGCTCAGGTGTCGTCAAATGATGCTAGATTAAAACTCGCTCAGGCACAAGTAGATCGCAATCGATCGCTGCGCCGATCGGGGGCAGTTTCCCAGGATACACTCGATCGAGCCACTGCTGACTATCAAACAGCCAGAGCCAATCTCCTCGACGCTCAACAAAAACTTCAACAAGTTCGCAACAGCACCCAATCGGAAATCAACCAACGCCAAGCGGCTGTTACCGAAGCCCAGCAAGCGCTTCGGCAATCTCAGCTCGGTAGTCGCTCCGAAGATGTTGCCAGTCTCGCCGCTCAAGTCGAGCAAGCCCAAGCCGCCTATCAGCAAGCGAAAAATGGATCTCGCCCTGAAGACATCGCCCAACTAACCGCCGCATTAGCCGTTGCCAATGCTCAGCTCCAATCGGCTAGCTCTCAACTCCGAGATTCAACCGTCGTCGCGCCATTTGCAGGCTTGATTACCCAGCGTTATGCTAGCGTTGGGGCATTTGTGACACCGACGACTTCCGCCTCAACCAGCACATCGGCGACTTCTACTTCGATCGTGGCTTTAGCCAAAGATATGGAAGTCAAAGCCAAGGTACCTGAAGTCGATATCGGCAAAATTAAAGTCGGTCAAAAAGTCGAAATTACCGCCGATGCCTACAGCGACAAGCCTTTTCAGGGTACCGTTAGATTGGTGGCACCAGAAGCCGTCGTCGAGCAAAACGTCACTTCGTTTGAAGTCCGCGTCGCCCTCGATACGGGTAAAGAAGTCTTGCGATCGGGCATGAACGTCAACACTATATTCAGCGGTAAACGTACTAATAACGCGCTCACCGTACCCACGGTTTCAATTAGCGCCAAACGCGGTCAAACTGGTGTCTACGTCCCCGGAGCCAATAACGAACCCATCTTTAAAGTCATCAAAGTCGGTGCTAGCGTCCGCGACAAAGTCCAAGTCCTCGAAGGCTTAAAATCTGGCGATCGCGTCTTCATCGATATCCCCGCTGGATTTAAAGAAAAAATGATGGGCGATGGGAATAAGACGGGTGGGTAGTTGGGAGTTGGGAGTTGGGAGTAAATAGCGGAACTGCGTTCCCATTTAGCTCGCTGTCCCCCAATCCCCCAATCCCCCAATTCCCCAGTCGCCCTCTCTCCCAACTCCCAACTCCCAACTTCCAACTCTCATGAACATCCTCGAAAGCCTAAAAATGGCAACTCAAACCCTGATCTCGAATAAACTGCGGAGCGGTTTGACGATGTTGGGGATCGTGATTGGTAATGCCTCTGTAATTGGGATGATCGGCGTCGGTGAAGGGACGCAGACCCTCGCCACCGATCAATTCAAGAATTTGGGGCCAAATACCCTCTTCATCCTCCCAGGCTCTCCTAAAGCCCAAAATATTCGCAGTGGGGGCACGCCGCCGACATTGGTACTCAGTGATGCCAGAGCGATCGCGCGTCAAGTACCATCAGTAGCTGGGGTCGCGCCAGTGCTACAGAACTCTTCTGTAGTTAGTTATCAAAGCGTTACCACGACCTCCATCATTCAAGGGACGACGGCTGACTTTCCCAGTGTGCGTAACTTTGCGGTCGATCGAGGGCGATTTGTGACGGCTCAAGATGTCAGACAGGACAAACAGATTGCGATGGTGGGGACAGATATCGCCCAACGCTTATTTGGCAATAACGATCCGATCGGCAAACAGATTCGGATCAACAATGTCAGCTTTGAAGTCGTCGGACTGATGGAGAGCAAAGGCTCCTCTTTTGGTAGCAATCAAGACGATGCGATCTTCGTGCCGATTACGACGATGAGCAAACGGATTATCGGACGGACATCACCTTTCGGGCTGCGGCTATCATTGATTTCGGTATCTGCTAAAAACAGTGAAAGCATGGATGCAGCCGAGTTTCAAATCACCAATCTCCTCCGCCAACGCCATAAAATCGTCGGCGAAGATGATTTCACCGTCCGCAATCAAAAAGATGCCCTCACGATCGTCTCCACGATTACGGGTGCGCTGACTCTATTGCTGGGCGCGATCGCCGGGATTTCGCTCCTCGTCGGTGGGATTGGCGTGATGAATATCATGCTGGTATCAGTCACCGAACGTACCCAAGAAATCGGCTTGCGTAAAGCGATCGGGGCAACCCAAAATGATATCCTGACTCAATTCACGATCGAGGCAATCATTCTCTCGGTTGTCGGCGGAATTATTGGCACCTTAATCGGCATTGGCGGGATTGTCTTAGTCCGCAATTTTAGCCCCCTCAAAACCGCTGCAATTTCGCCATCAGCAATTATTCTGGCTGTGAGTGTTTCGGGTGGCATCGGGTTATTCTTTGGTGTCGTTCCCGCCCGTCAAGCTGCCAGACTAGACCCGATCGAGGCGCTTAGAAGCGTGTAAGATGATTGAGAATTGAGAATTGATAATATAGCAGTCTTATTTGATTTGTAAGAATATCGTAGGGTGTGTTATCGCGATAGCGTAACGCACCGAAGAATGAATCTCATGAATCATTTAGGATTGCTATAAGTTACTTTCAAGTATAAAGTGAACAAAATTAGCTTGCCTATCTGTCTGAATAATCCTGTTTTTCGGAGATTATATGCAGCCCAAACAATTAGTTTGTTTGGGGATGCTTTGACTTTGTTGGGCTTAGCACTTTTGGCTTTTGAATTAGCGGGTGCATCTGCGCCGATCGTGTTGGCAGGTGCCTTGACACTGAGGGTGAGTGCCTTTACATTACTATCACCTTTGGCAGGAGCGATCGCCGACAGGTTCGATCGCAAGCCGATTTTGATAATTACTCATCTAGGGCGAATGCTGCTGGTGTGTCTGTTACCATTTGTGAATAGTGTGTGGCAAATTTACGCATTAGTATTAGGTCTAAATATTTTCAATGCCTTTTTTGCGCCGACTTATCAAGCGACGATTCCATTAGTAACGGGTGCAGATGAATATCCTCAAGCGATCGCGTTATCGGGGACGACTTATCAAATTCTAGGTGTATTTGGGCCGGGAATTGCGGGAGTACTGGCACTATTTATCGGTGCTAGAGAGTTATTTTTTTGGGATGGCTTGAGCTTTATTATTGCGGCGATTTTGATTGCTACTCTACCGGGTAACTTGCGAGCGGACGTAACTGCCGAACCGCGATCGAAGATCCAATCTGTTGGTGCAGATATTCGAGTGGGAACTGCTAAACTGTGGACAGATGCACCGATTCGGTATGGTTTAATGATGCAGTTAGTAGCATCGATCGCGGGCGCACAGATTTTAGTCAATACTGTTAACTACGTGCAAGGTACGCTCCACCAAACTGCCGTCCAGTATGGCTGGGTGATGATGGGCTTCGGTTTGGGTGCGACGCTTGGAGCGATGGCGATCGGGATTTATCCACAATATCGATCGAAAATAGTGACGATCTTGGGTGGTGGCGGGTTAATTAGTGCGTCATTAATCGGTGCTAACTATGTCGGATTAGCACCCCTGATCTTATTGTGGTCGATCGCGGGATTTGGGCAGAGTCTCATCAATCTATCACTACAAACCTTAATTGCCGATCGAACGCCGACAGAGATGCAGGGGCGCGTTTATGGCGCACATTTTGCCTGGAGTCATCTGTGGTGGGCGGGAGCGTACCCTCTAGCTGGCTGGCTGGGGACGACATTTCCCGATCGGACTTTTCTGTATGGTAGTCTCATCGGTCTTGGCTTACTCGCGATCGTCCAGTTATTACTCGCACCCGATCGATTTGCCCACACCCATCCAGAATTTTCCCACGTTCACGCTCATACTCACGATCTCCCACATCAGCACGAACATCTGGGTAATCTAGAGAGAGCAGATCCGATACATCAACATCCACATTTACATTCACAATTAAGACATACCCACACCTACGCTGATATCAGTCATCACCACTCCAGCTCCGCCCATCATCACTAACTAATCGATCGCCTCAACCCTATTCACAGAGCTAACTAACCTCGCAACTCCTAGCTGGTGGGCAGTGGTCAGTGAGCGATAGCCGAACTGTGCCCACCCTACATCTTTACCGCATTTTTCTAAAACCTAAAGCCTAAAGCCCAATACCTAAAACCTAATCCCAATGAATGACGACAAACCAATTATCATCCGCCTCGAAGATGTCAACA
>NZ_JANLWO010000832.1:0-3092 GCF_031364565.1 Chamaesiphon sp. OTE_20_metabat_361 | reverse complement strand
GGATTGTAGGATGATTTACGTTCGGAGCTGTCATCCACTCCGGACTATATATTCAATACCTATTTTTATATTAGCGAGCCTAGTGAGTTAATTACTGTCTTAAATATCACTATATCTGAAAATTATCGAGCTGTCATTTTTATGCCGATGACGATTCCGCAAGGCGGAGGCTACGCCAACGATTAAATGTGACGAACAATTTTTTGAGTGTTAGCTGCGGTCATAAATGGCACAATTGCCATAGTAATTTTTAGATCGGGCATCCATACATTCGTCCTTAATTTATACTTAATGTACTTAATTAAATGTTGAATGTCCCTCACTAGTTGGCAACGCGATTTGGAGCCAAGCGCCATGAGTTTTGGGGTGATTATTGGCGACGATCGTGCCGTGGTGGGCGAGAATAATTTGTCTGACGATCGCTAGTCCCAAGCCACTACCAGTTGTTTGTGAATGGCGCTTACCAGCCTCCGTCTCGCTCCGCTGGCGCGAGACATCGCCGCGATATAACCGATCGAAAACATAGGGGAGATCGCTAGCTGTAAAACCAGCACCATCATCATAGAGATCGATCGAGACTGAATTTGGCTCGGTATTATCACCAAGTCGAGCTGATTTTAACAGATTAACATCGAGCCAAATATGTCCGCGATCGGGAGAAAATTTCAGGCTATTATCAAATAAATTAATTAATACTTGCGTAAATCGACCTTTATCGATTTCTAGGATTAATTGCGCTGGTCCCGTATAGACAAATTCGATTTGGCGCTGCTTGGCAATTGGTTCTAAAGTATGCCAAGTATCATCAATGAGCTGTACCACGTCAACTTCCGTCAATTTTAACGAATGAGCAGCCGCGTTTTCTAACTGACTCAGTTCCAAAAAATGTTGAACTAAATCGATTAAGCGATTAGTTTCTTGCAAGATCCGACTCGCCCAACGAGTCAACTCCGGGGGCAGTTTAGATTCTAATGTTTCGGCAATCAGGTGAATAGCTGTCAGGGGAGTCCGAATTTCATGAGCGAGATCGCCTAGCCACCGCTCCCGCGCGGCATCGGTATCTACTTGTTGCTGCTGGCTCTCGATAAATACGCCAATGGCACCATCGTCGAGCGGCATCCCACTAGCTGCAATCCAAATCGACTGGGAATTTGCGGCTTCTTGATACCCAAAATGAAACTGCCAAACTAATTCCGCCGCTACCTGTTGCGATCGAACTTTAGTGATTAAGCGATCGAGTTCGTAGGAACGGACTAATTCTAATAATAGTCTGGTTTGTCCGGGCTGCCACCGCTGAATTTGGAGGAGCTGTTGCGCCTTGTGGTTGCACCATAACACTTGATTGTCAGCATCGAGCTGCAAGTAACCAATCGGCGCATCTTGGAGTAAAGATTGCCACGTAAATAACTGTTGCTGAAGCTGCTGATGTTGTTGTTGACTGATGACGATCCGACGTCGTAACTGTGATACGATCGGGAGCGAGATATCTTCATGGTAGTCGGATGTCTCCATCACCGCCAATACCTGTTGCAGTTGCCGTTTGGCGTCAGCATCCCGCCATAAATAACCACCACTGGCACCGACAACGATCCCCATGATGACCGAAAGCGAGATGATTAGAAACATGGCTCGATAGATGGGTAAATACTGACACCGATCTGTACCGACTCCAGAGCCGCTAACAAATCTTGCCAAAAGCTAGGATCTAGAGTTCGTCGGCTAGCGAGCAGATCCTAGCCACATTAGAGCTAGCATCCAAATACTATCATACTATGAATTGTAGTTAAGTTTAGCATGACCGAGCTTCGAGCCGATCGCGTTAGGGGCCTGCAAACACGGCGTTTTCGATATCTTGACGACTCAGCGAATATTTGAAGGTGCGATAAATACTCGGATTGCCCGAGGTCAGAGGGGTGGGGTTATCGGCAGTGGCATGATAGCGAACGGTAAGTTCTTCGATATCCAAACACACTTCAGCGCGCCAATCTGGTCTGGTAATATGCCAGCAGTGCAACTCACTATCATCTTGTTCGCAACCCATTGAGAGCAACCATTGCTCGATTTCAGGCAGGGGATGATTGTACAACGGGGTATCATCAGTCGGTAGTAAGGTCATGGATGAATTGATAATTGATAATTGATAATTGATAATTGATAATTGGCGTTGCTCAATTGTGGTATGGTTCGCTCTTCAGTCCCGCCTTCGCCTCCGGCTCTGGCTCCCCTCTCCCAAGCTTGGGAGCGACCCAAATCGCGCTGAGGCTTCCTCAGCGTGCGTTTCACCAAGCAGGGCTAAATCTATGCTTCATACCTGAATTCAGCAATGCCAATAATTAATATTTTTACCGAGCGTAATTTTCGCCGATCGATTACCATTTTAGACCGATATCCGCTCTAGCTGCTAGGAAATCGGGCGAGCGGCGATAATCTGTGCCAACTCAGCGGGGGTGTTACAGTTTGCCAGCCAGCGGGGATCGGTGACGACTAACTCAGTGACTACCTGCTCTCGGAGCCAACCTTGAAACGATCGACCGCCCCGATCGATGTACATGCGCAACGAGCGGTGGCAAATTTGCCGATAGCAGCCAGCTAACGCCTCCCACCCTTTGTCTGGGTGTTTGGGGAGATAAGCAATGCTCCCAGGGGCGACAGCAGGCAATCCATCGATCCAGGATTGGATTGCTAAAGTTGATAAATTGGGCAAATCGCAAGCGAGGGTCAATACCCAAGGTGTCGAAATTGCCGTCAGTGCTTGTGAAAAAGCCAGCAATGGCCCGCAGTCTGGCGATCGCTCGGGGATGAATTCACAATCCTCCGGTAAAAGTGACTGATATTTATCCGCCCAGGGGGTAATTACATAGATTTGCGGGTGCAGCGATCGATCGCGATTTCCGAGATCCTCACAGCCAGCCACAGCATCATAAATCCGCCGAATTAATGGCACTCCATCGATCTCAATGGTCGCCTTATCGCGACCCATCCGCGAACTTCGACCACCAGCGAGAATCAGTACCGACACAGATCGATCGTCCACAAGACACTGGAATGAATGGTTAGTAACCTAATGGCAGCTTGGATTTGGGGGCAGCAGA
>NZ_JANLWO010000097.1:0-5635 GCF_031364565.1 Chamaesiphon sp. OTE_20_metabat_361 | reverse complement strand
GGGGGGCTTTGCTCCCTCCCCTGCTTGGTGCGCTATCACTGCCGGGGAACCCGGTCAGTGAACGCATCCGCTTTATAAGGGGAGGGCTGGGGTGGGGTAAAGGACTACGCATCATCTCATCTTCCCTGGACTTGTATATATACCGCAGCTTTCTAAGGGGATTTAGATCTAAAAACGAAGCAATTAGACTTTTCAGACATCCTCTAATAAACAGAGATTAAGAGCATAAAAAAATCTCCCACAATTGGGAGATAATCGAGCTAAACTACACTAACTAAACCAATTTAAGATCGGGATAGTAGGCGAGAATATCATCGGTAGTAAGGGCATCACCATTGGCTTGAGGCGTCCAGATTGCTTCGATGGCGACAATCGCACTAGCATCGAGACTACCGAGCATTTGCAGCGCTTGACGCAGATCGCTTTCACCATTGATTTGAGGTAATTCAAGCTGACGCGTAGCAGCAACCAAGAGCGTGACGATGATGTATTCAGCGCGTTCTTGCTCTTGCTCGACTGTGGCTAACTCACCAGTAGAGTTGAGGGTGGCATTAGCACCAGCCTGACGGAGTTGGTTATTGACCTTGCTTAGGGTTTCCGTCGTAAATTTACCACGCTCGTTGAGAGACAGTTGATTGAATACGGCTTCTGCTCGATCGAGTTTAGCTTGTTGAATGCCAGTCTTAGCATACGTCCAATACTCGGGGTGACGGAGCAATTCGAGGCTAGTCTCTTGCAGAAGGTACATTCTGCCGCTGGCGGTATCCGCATTGACAGTCTCTGCCAATTGGTTTAATTTAGACTGGACATCACGAGCTTCAGCAAGTAAACCGACCTGAATTTGGGCGATCGAAACTTGGGGATTGTAAACATCGCCACCTTCAAAACTATCGCCACCAGCGACCCGTCGGAAAGTATTAAGTAAGAAGCCACCTACCGAAATCAGCACTAACAGCGACAACAAGCTGCCACCGCCGCCACCAAAGAGGAAGGGGAGATAGAAAGGTGAGAAACCACCACCTGGGTAGTAGCCACCACCACGACCGTAACCATTACTAGGTGAACTATAGCCCCCCCGGCTAGGAGCGCGGAACGAGCCACCACCGATGCGTCCGCCACTACGAGCGGCAAAAGCATCTCCAGTCTGAGCGAACACGAGAGTTAGGACTAGTCCGACTGCTACAAAGGACTTCAACATAGGTTTAAGAAGAGCGCGGAGTTTATCGAGCATAACTACCTGTAAAAAAAGCTTATTTATTCTTTTAATGTAACGACTTTGACAGTGGAAAGTCTCTACTTATCGAATTTCTTCAATTTTAACGCGGGGGATCGGCAGGGCGAAGTGTCGATCGATGTAGAGATAACCGATGCACTTGCCCCATTTAACTCAAGTTGCTACCTTATAGAATGCCTGCGACTGAAACCGCTGAGGTTATAGGTAGCAACTTTGATTATTTACGCCTCTTTCGCTCTTGTCGTCCCCATCCCAGCGGCTGATGATGGCAATCCCCAAGTACCAACGATAATAGATCGTAGATCCTCAGATCGATCGGTTCCTTATCTACAGGTAGTCCTATGCTCAGTCAACTATTCGATGCTGCTAACTTATTTGTCCTACCATTCTGGGCATTGATGATTGTCTTGCCCAAATGGGAGATTACCCGCAAAGTAATTTCATCCCCATTACCCTTCATCACTCTCGCTGGATTGTACGTCTACCTGCTGGTCGTCGCTGTCAACCCCGAATCAGCCGCAGCGCTTGCCAATCCCAAACTGGCTGACATTGCCCGGTTCTTTGCCGATGAAGGAGCTGCTGCTATCGGCTGGGTACATTTCCTGGTAATGGATTTATTTGTCGGACGGTACATCTATTTAGAAGGACAACAGAAAGGGATAATTACGATTCATTCGTTAATTTTGTGTTTATTCTTTGGCCCGATCGGGTTATTATCACATCTGATTACTAGTGCGATTTCCGATCGACTCAAAAAACCTACCCCTACTTCGGAACCAGTCTAAAAAAGCCGATGACGTTAGAATAACCAGGTTATTGAGACGGCGGTTGGCTCGGCTAGAGCGAAAAAATGATGGCTGGGAAAGGGTTGCTAACTCCATGTAGACTGAGGATCGATAAAATCTTGGGTGAGTCTACAGATGCAGTTATTTAGTTCCCATCGACGGATTGCGACAACGTGCGGGTGGTTATTGGTGCAGTTATTAACGATCGTTCCGGCTCGGGCACAGCAGCCAGTCGCGCCGCCAGCCTTATCAGCCGTCTGTGCCAGCCAAGTGCCAGCAGCCATCAATAACATCATCGATCGACCGGAATTGCGCCGCTATCGGTGGGGGATTGTCGTTCAGGTATTAGGTGGCCCCAAGCAGCTTTATAATCGGGATGGCGATCGCTTATTTATTCCGGCTTCTAATGTGAAGTTGATTACCACAGCGGCGGCACTCCGCCAGCTAGGAGCCGCGATGCGGCTGCGGACTTCTGTATATCAACTGCCGAGTAATGGCAGCTTCAGCAACCTCTTAGTAGTGGGTAGAGGCGATCCGAGTTTGACGGTGAGCGGGTTGCAATCGATCGCCCAACAACTGCAACAGCGCGGCATCAAACAGATCGGACAAATTAGTTTTGATGATAGTTATTTTCGCGGGGAACAGATAAACTCCGGTTGGGAATGGGGCGATTTATCGACTGATTATGCACCCGCAATTAATGGGTTGATGTTGAATCAAAATTCCAATCCTTTAACGGTCAGTTCCCAACAATTGGGGATGCCATTAAGATATGCTTGGAAAGATCCGAGTTTAAATAGTTGGCAAGTCGATAATCGCAGCTTGACGATCGCCGCTAGTCAAGATAATAATGTTGATGCGGTCGCGATGTTTGGCAAACCAGTCATCAAATTGACAGGTAAACTCGCTGTCAATACTACACCGATTCAGATCGATCTGCCGCTAGCAGATCCGGCACAATCTTTTATCAGTGCCTTTCGCCAAAGCTTGAATCGATCGGGCATCAATTCTAATAGTATGCGCTTAGGAGCGGCACAAAGTACGATTAATTTACCGGAAATTGTCGCGATCGATTCACCCCCAATTACCACATTAATTACAGAAACCAATCAGCGAAGTAATAATATCTACGCCGAAGTTTTGCTCAGATCGATCGGTCGGACTCATCCCGAACACTCTACTAGCGATCGAGATACTAGCAATCTCGGAATTGCCTTAGTAAAGCAACATTTAACGGCAATGGGTGTCGATCCGCAAGCCTATAGTATTTACGATGGTTCGGGTTTGTCACGACACAATTTAGTTGCGCCGACTACTTTCGTGCGCGTTTTATCAGTGATGGCAACTACACCAATCGGCAAAATCTATCGCGACTCATTACCAATTGCGGGCATTAGTGGTAGTCTCAAAAATCGCATGAAAGGAACCTTAGCTCAAGGAATCGTCAGCGCTAAAACAGGTAGTATGAGCGGGGTTGTCAGTTTATCTGGATATGTTAACCCACCTCAATATTCACCGTTAGTGTTTAGTATTATCCTAAATCAACACGATCGACCCACATTGCAAATGGTTAAGGTTATCGATGAGGTAATGGTAGTATTAGCAAGTATCAAACAGTGTTAAAGCAGAGCGTCGATCGTATACAAGTCTGCTGGACTTCGTTTGAGGTTTGTTTACCCCCCAACCCCCCTTATAAAGGGGGGCTTTTGCTCCCTCCCCTTTATAAGGGGAGGGTTGGGGTGGGGTAACACAGACTACGCAGTTAGTTATAGATCTGTAGCTTGGGTTGAGAGAAGCGAAACCCAACACACCCAACTAAAACTTATCTGATAAAGCAGCGACACAGCGATCGCAAACTAATGGATGTTCGCTATTTTCACCGACAGTAGATGAATAGTTCCAACACCGATCGCATTTGGTACCATCGGCATTAACTACCCCAATTTTGCCACCTTCAACAGTAGTTTGATGTGGCAATCCGGCTAGTCGCTCGGCATCGTCAATTAGCTCGACTTGAGAGGCTAGAAAGAGGTATCGCAATTCGTCAATCTGATTGGATTGATGCTGTGGTAAGGCGGTAGTCGCGGGTGCGTGGGCGGGTACTACTAATTCACCTGTAGGCTCTGCTAGCGATACCGTCCGCACGGGATGATATTGTGCGCCGATGATGTCATTTTTATATGCGATCGCGCGATCGAATGTTTGGCGACGTTTTTCTTTATTTAATAAGTTACGCGCCACAAAGATACCACTCATCACTATGCCGACACCTTTGAGAGTAGTTTCGACAAAGGGAATCCGATTGACAACATCGAGCAATCCGATCGCGATATACAATCCAAATGCCCCAGTGAGGATCAGTAAAACATTGCCAATCAACCGCCACCCTTTACTATAAGCCTCGATCGCGGTGGCAATCGTTGCGCCGATGGCGTTACTACCACTTGTAATGGTTGCTTGTAGTTCTGGTAATGGCGAAGCGTTTATTAGTTTATCGATCGTCGGCGTCTGCGAATTAGTAACACTAATTACAGTCCCGCCTTTCTTATTCCCCTCCTGGGAGGGGCTAGGGGTGGTTGCGGTGGATGCCGAATTAAACGACATCGCGCCTAACTTCGCTCTGAGTGCCGGATCGCTCACCTGCAACAATACCTTCGCTTCTAGACTCGAACCGATCGCTTTGTCGGTACGTGCCTGTTCCATTACCTTATTTACATCCGTCCGCAGGTCGCGAACTTTGTCCCAGGTGACGGCTAGATTGGGCTGTAACCACTGCGGATCGAGTTTGACCCACCTGGCTTCAAATACAGATTTATAGGGGGTTGGGTAGGGCAAATACTGCCAGATATCTTCCGCCATATGACAGAGGACGGGCGCGATCGCACGGGTGAGATTTTCGAGGATAATTGCCAGGACTGTCTGACAACTGCGACGGCGGAAGGAATTGGGTGAGCTAATGTACAGTCGATCTTTGGCGATATCGAGGTAGAAGTTGGACAGATCGACGATGCAGAAATTCTGCACTAATTGGAAGAATTTAAAGAATTGATAGCGATCGAATGCTTCGGTAATCTCGTCCAATACCACACTCATTCGGTGCAGCATGTAGCGATCGAGTTCGGCTAATTCGGCATAAGGAACGGCATCTTTCGCCGGATCGAAATCGTGAATATTTCCCAATAAGAATCGCGCGGTATTCCGAATTTTGCGCGAAGCATCAGATAATTGCTTGAGGATATTTGGGCCGATTCTGACTTCGGTAGCATAATCTACCGATGACACCCATAAGCGGACGATATCCGCACCGTAAGCTGGATCTTTCTGCTGGTTTTTACCCCCATCCATAATCACCATTGGGTCGATAATATTACCCAATGATTTACTCATTTTCTCGCCTTTTTCATCCAAGACGAAACCGTGAGTGAGGACGGTTTTAAATGGGGCGATGCCATTATTGGCGACACTAGTGAGCAAACTCGATTGGAACCAACCCCGATGTTGATCGGAGCCTTCGAGATACATATCGACGGGATAGGTTAAATTATCCCTTTGGTTGGCTACCGCTGCCCAGGATGAGCCGGAGTCAAACCAGACATCCATCGTATCGGTACCCTTG
>NZ_JANLWO010000783.1:0-3866 GCF_031364565.1 Chamaesiphon sp. OTE_20_metabat_361 | reverse complement strand
GGTGAAACTTGGTTCTGGAGCCGTTCGCGGCAAGAATTTTGGCATAAAGGCGCAACTAGCGGACACATTCAACACGTCAAATCGCTACGCTACGACTGCGACAGCGATGCGCTGCTAGTGACAGTCGAACAAGTGGGCGATATTGCCTGTCATACGGGCGAACGGAGCTGTTTTCACCAAGTTGCCACCGATACCAAAATCGCCCCACCCGCCGATACTTTATCAGATTTATATCAGACGATCTGCGATCGCCGCGACGCGCCCCAAGCTGGCTCTTACACTCAGAGCTTATTTGCAGGTGGCGATAACAAAATCCTCAAGAAAATTGGCGAGGAAGCCGTCGAAGTCGTGATGGCATGTAAAGACGATCGACCCGCCGAAATTGCTGGCGAAGTCGCCGATCTGTTCTATCATACTCTCGTCGCCCTCGCCCACCACCGCGTCAGTATCCGCGATGTCTATCGCGTCCTCCAACAGCGCAAAAAGTAATTACTCGTATCTTGCCTCAAAACAAAGTTACTGATGTTCTGGTGAATAGTGGATAGTGAATAGCGAAAAGTGCTGATGGGCAACTGGTTATTTTTCCCGACCAGTGGGGAACCCGCCCAATGTTCTTGGGGCGCGACGTTTGTGGGGGAAGCTTCCCCCACAGAGCTTCGCTTGTTTCCCCGCTTGGGTTCGTTCCATGGTCGTCGGATCGGGTTCCCCGAGCCGTGGGAACAAAGGCGGGACGAACTCCGCCAAGTAAAGCACATTTTCAAGACAGTGGATAGTCTTAGTACTTAAGGGTAGGTACTCCACAGCCAGTAAGTGAGCAGTAGCCGCACCCAAAACCCAAAGCCTAAAATCTATAGCCCAAAGCCCAAAGCCCAAAGCCCAAAGCCCAAAGCCTAATGTATGTTGACAGAAATTGCCCAAAACACCCGACTAGCCGCCCAACACCTGGCTAATCTCTCGGCTGATGCCAAAAACATCGCGATCGAATTAATTGCCACATCGCTAGAAAGTAGTGCTGAGGCGATCGTCGCGGCAAATGCCAGCGACTGTCAAGCAGCTCAAGCCGAAATCGCCCCCGCTCTCTACGCACGGCTCAAACTAGATGCCACCAAACTCAAGGGCGCAATCCTCGGCGTGCGCGACGTGGGTAAATTAGCCGATCCAGTGGGTCAAATTCAGATTCATCGCACTCTCGACACCGGACTGGTTTTGCAGCGGACGAGCTGCCCGGTAGGGGTCTTAGGTGTGATCTTTGAAGCGCGTCCCGATGCGGTAATTCAGATTGCTAGCTTGGCAATTAAGTCGGGCAATGGGGTAATTTTAAAAGGTGGCAAAGAAGCGATCGCTTCTTGCACTGCCCTAGTCGCGGCAATTAAAGCCGGGTTAGCTCGCTCGGAAGTTAGTCCCGATGTCATTCAACTATTGACGACTCGATCGGAAACTAGCGAATTACTCAAATTAGACCGCTATGTGGATCTGATTATCCCGCGCGGTTCCAATGAATTTGTCAAATACGTTCAAGATAATACCCGGATTCCCGTCCTCGGACATGCGGATGGGATCTGTCACCTATACATCGACAGCGCAGCAGATTTCGACCGGGCGATCGCGATCGCCATCGACTCCAAAACCCAGTATCCCGCAGCCTGTAACGCGATCGAAACCCTCCTCATTCACCAATCGATCGCCGAAACATTCTTACCACTGGTCGTCGATCGATTGCAGGCGCACGGTGTCGAAATCAGACTAAGCCAACTCGGACATGAAATTCTCGGTCATCATGGCGATCTGACGATCGATCTGGCGATCGCCACTGATTGGGCGACTGAATATAGCGACCTGATTCTCGCCATCCAAATCGTCCCCGATCTCGATGGGGCAATTACCCACATCAATACTTACGGCTCGCGCCACACCGATTGTATCGTTACCGAAGATCCTGACGCTGCTAAAATATTTCTCGATCGCATCGATGCAGCCAATGTCTTTCACAATTGCTCGACTCGCTTTTCCGATGGGTTCCGCTATGGTTTCGGCGCAGAAGTCGGCATCAGTACCCAAAAGATGCCCCCACGCGGCCCAGTCGGCTTAGAAGGATTGATAACTTATAAATATCAACTTCAGGGCACTGGACAGATTGTAGCTACCTATGCTGGCGAGAATGCCAAACCGTTTACGCATCAGGACTTGTAATTGGTTGATAACTAAACGATAAAAAGGGGTCGATCTGATTAAAGATCGACCCCTTTCATTTGGGAATGGGTAGAACAAGTCCTACTGGAGAACCAAGGTAACATTGGCGTTTTGGAGACCACCACGTTGTTGGACTTCAGATAGAGTTTTGTTTACTGCATACTTTTGGTTGATTGAGTTGATTAACTCAGTTTGGTTGTGCTTTTTGGCGACGCCCCAAAGATCGGCGATTAAGTCAAAAGAACCATCAGCATTGCGAGACCAACCGAGATCGTATTCGCCTTCTAAAATGGCGACGATATCAGCGCGGACGCGTTGACCTTGGTAGCCACGTAAATCGGTTTCAGTCTTAACATTGATACCGAGATCGCGCAAAGAAGTTTTGAGGATTTCAGCGTCAGTGATTTTGGTACGGAGAGTGCTAAAGTGAGACATATCGGTTTCCTCGAATAGTATTGAGTTAGGCGAAACGACAACTTGAACTGTTAGGGCACACGATCGGGTTTGTCAGTCAATCGTGTTCGGTCTCCTTGCTAGTGTCGATAGATTGAGTATTCCCCAATCCTATCCACTAGCACCTTGACTCCGATAATCGGAGCAAGCTTGTTAAAACTCCAGTCGGTGATATTCCGCGACTGAGGCAGCGGCGGGACGCGCTCGCTGTCTTGCCCAATCTCGCAAAGCAGTTACCTGCTCTGTCATTGTCCGCGAGAGGGGCAGAGTAGCTTTGATGGCGGCGATGATGTCTAGTTGCGTAAACTCGCGGTTTTGGGCAAAAGCATCATACATGGCGGCGATCAAAACTTGTTCTATTTCAGCGCCTGAGAATCCATCGGCAACTTTGGCTAGTTGCTCTAGATCGAAACGTTGGATGTCTCGTTTGCGCTTACTCAAGTGAATACTAAATACGGCTTCCCGTTCGGACTGAGTGGGTAAATCGACAAAGAAGATTTCATCAAACCGTCCCTTGCGTAAGAATTCCCCTGGCAGTCTTTCGACGCGGTTGGCAGTTGCCATCACGAAGATGGGCGAGGTTTTTTCCTGCATCCAAGTCAGGAATGAACCGAAGATCCGGCTGGAGGTACCGCCGTCGGAGTCACCAGATCCTGCCGTCCCAGCAAATGCTTTATCGAGTTCGTCGATAAATAAAATCGCTGGCGAAATGGATTCGGCAGTTTTGAGGGCACCGCGCAGATTTGCTTCAGAACGTCCGACGGTCGAACCATCATAAACTCGACCCATATCCAGTCTGAGTAGCGGTAAGCCCCACAGACGCGAAGTGGTTTTGGCAATTAAGGATTTACCACAGCCGGGAACGCCCAGAATCAGCATCCCTTTCGGTTGGGGCAATCCATACGTCCGCGCCCGTTCGGTGAAGGCATCGGAACGTTGAACTAGCCAGCCTTTGAGTTCGTCCAATCCACCTACAGAGTCAATGGTTTCATCTTCTTCAATGAATTCCAGAATTCCATTGCGGCGGATCAGTTGCTTTTTCTCTGAGAGTACGATGTCAACTTCGGCTTCGGTAATTTTGCCGCGTTTGACATAAGCCTTGCGATAAACCTTTTCAGCTTCATCTTTAGTCAGTCCGAGTGAAGCTTTGAGTAGCTTCTCACGTCCCTCGTTAGAAAGGCGGTTTTGGCGGTTTTGATCGAGCTGCTGGGTGAGGACTCGAT
>NZ_JANLWO010000764.1:0-5313 GCF_031364565.1 Chamaesiphon sp. OTE_20_metabat_361 | reverse complement strand
CATTCGAGCGGGCGATTGATTGCTATCAGAAAGTTATCGAGATTGACGATATTAATGAATATGCTCATTTAGGTCTGGGTCTTAGTTATTATAGTCTTGAAAAGTATGAATCAGCCATCTTTTATCTGGAAAAGCTCATTAAACTAGATCCCCAACACGGCGATGCTTATTATTATCTGGGATTGTCTCACCAGCGCTCGCAAAACCTCGTTCTTGCAGATGAAGCATTAAGTAGAGCGCTCGCCATATCTCCGCTCAATAGCTCATTCCTACATGCTAAAGCCGAGCTGATGTACAACCTGAAAAACTATCCAGCCGCGATCGAGACATATCAAGCTTTAGTAAAGATCGAACCTCAAAATGCGACTGGCTGGTACGATCTAGCTTGTTGTTATGCCTTGCAAGATCGGCTAGATTCAGCACTGGACAACCTCCGAAAAGCGATTGAATTAGAGCCTGACAAGTTGAAAAATTCGGCGCGTACCGATGCCGATTTTGCATTGCTGCATGACAATGAACTTTTTAAAAACTTAGTCACGTAGCAAATCTCGATCGACGGCTAAAATAATGGATCGAATTCAAGCAACATTACAAGCAGTCTGGGGTTATGACGAGTTGCGATATCCCCAGCGAGAAATCATCGAATGTCTCCTTGCCAATCGGGATGCCCTGATTGTGATGCCTACTGGCGGTGGTAAGTCCCTGTGCTTCCAAATTCCAGCTTTACTGAGCAGTGGCGTCACCCTAGTAATTTCGCCTTTAGTTGCCTTGATGGAAAATCAGGTGCAAGAATTGACCGCCAAAGGAATAGCCGCGGGGCTGCTGCATAGCGAACTGTCCACCATCCAGCGCAAGCAGACACTGCAAGCATTGGAACGTCAGCAACTGCGGCTGCTGTATATTTCACCAGAAACTTTACTCACGCCCCCAGTATGGTCGCGATTGTGCCATCCTCAATTGCAGATCGATCGACTGATCCTGGATGAGGCGCACTGTCTCGTCCATTGGGGTGAAACCTTTCGTCCCAGCTATCGCCGCTTGGGGGCTGTGCGTGATGCCTTAATTCGATCGAAGGTCACAGGGACTCAAATGGCGATCGCGGCTTTTACAGCGACGGCTGACCCTCGATCGCAGCAGACGATCGCCCGTGTGTTACAACTCCAGCAGCCAGCCACATTTATTCTCGATCCCTATCGTCCAAACCTCCAGCTATCCGTCCGCCAAATCTGGACGCCACGGGGCAGAAAGCAGGAATTGACGAAGTTTATCGATCGCTATCCGCAGCAGTCGGGGCTGGTATATGTCCGCACTCGCCAGAGTAGTGAGGAGTTAGCGACTTGGCTAGCCGCGCGGGGCGATGCTACAGCCGCTTATCATGCGGGCTTGAGTCCCCAATCGCGGCGACGAATCGAGAGTGAGTGGCTGGACGGCAAGCTTCAGTATGTAGTCTGCACCTGTGCCTTCGGGATGGGCATAAATAAGGCATCAGTGCGGTGGATCGTGCATTTTCATCCGCCAGTATTGCTGGCTGAGTATCTGCAAGAAATCGGTCGGGCGGGACGGGATGGCAAGCCTGCGGCGGCGCTATTACTGGTGTGCGAGCAGACGGGTTTGTTGTATCCAGAAGATCGTCAGCGATCGCGATTTTTTACTGACAGTATCGATCGCTGTTACGATCTGGCAACTACACTAGCAAAACAACTTCCCGCGAGTGGGGATGTGCGGGAACAGACGATCGATCCCGATCGGGCGATGGCGCTATCTTTGTTACACAGTGTCGGTAACTTAGTATGGGAAACACCATTTAATTATCGCCGATCGAATATCGGGAAATCGATCGATTGGCAACCGTTACAAGCGGCTCAGCAGTTACTGTTTAGGGGCGTCAAAGCTTATATCAACGGCTCTGGATGTCGCTGGCAATACTTGCTGACCGCTTTTGGCTCAAAGCAGCAACCAGAGTGGCGTTGTGGCAATTGCGATCGCTGTCTCCGCAATCGCACCGCTGGCTCTCCTAATCGATTACGCTAGTAAATACCAACTCTCACCGCCCCAATTTATGAATCCGCATCAAGAGCGACACACCGCCGAACTTCATCAAATGCAGCGCGCCATTGCGGGATTGCTAGTATATCAAGATATTTTAGCGGGTGAAGTTGGTAGTGCGCTGATTGACTTGCTCCAGGCGATCGCCAATCGCGATCGCTCTCAAGGAAATGCACTTATTTGTCTGACTGCTTACGGACGTTTTTTTAAAGCTTTAGCTACCGAAAATTGTAGTTGGGAAGAATATTTAATCGATCGAATTTTACAAGCTGAAAATCCTTTTAGCCTTCAAGCGCAGAAAATAGATTCTCGCTTTACTTCTAGTCTGGATAAGTATCTATCGCCAGCTCTAGTAATGGCAGCCAAACAAGATCTCCAGTCTTTAAACCTCTTATATACTTACGGAACTTATCTCCCCCAATGGGTGCAGCAAGTGGGTGGCAATCCGGTCTGCTGGATCGAGAGTACTCCCGAGCCATCAAGTCATCAAGACCGAATCAGAGACGCGATCGTTAGTAAACTGGCTGCTAAAAGCTGGGGTGATTTAGTTGAAGATCTCGCACGATATTATCACCAAGCTGGAGTGGGTATATTTGGAAAATATCGAGCATTGAGATGGCAAGAGCGATTAGTGGGAATTACTTACCCCGATCGCATTCACATCGACAACCTAGTTGGTTATGAGCTGCAAAAAGATACCATCATTAAAAATACTCAAGCGTTATTATCAGGTCAGCCAGCCTTAAATATTTTACTGTATGGTGGCAAAGGAACTGGCAAATCCTCACTAATTAAAGCATTACTCAACTATTATTCCGATAACCAATTGAGACTGATTGAAGTTAGTAAATCGGACATGCGTCAATTGCCATTAATTCTCGATCTCGTTACCGATTCGCCTCAGAAATTTATCATTTTTATCGACGATCTTTCCTTTGAAGCTGATGATGAAGCATTCAAAGCACTCAAAGTAGTGTTAGAAGGCAGCGTCACCGCCAAACCCGCGAATGTAGTAGTCTATGCCACATCCAACCGCCGTCATTTAGTCAGAGAATACTTTGCAGATCGCCCACGCCCTCAAGATGCCGATGAGATTCAAATGTGGGACACCGTTCAAGAAAAATTATCCTTTAGTGACAGATTTGGCATCACACTCACCTTTGAACCTGCCGACCAACCCAAATATCTCGAAATCGTCTATCATTTAGCGACCTCAGCACAATTGCTAATCGATCGTGACGAACTCGAAAAACGTGCTTTACAATGGGCAACAAGACACAATGGACGTTCTGGACGTACCGCCCGACAGTTTATCGATTATCTCATTGGAAATGGCGATCGAACCGAGCAGATGAGAGAGAGTTGATAATATGTAGTAGCAAAGCAAAAAATGTTACCAACTCTTAGGGAAATTTGAGCTGAGATGTTGTTTAATTTTGTAATCGATCGAGTAAATATGAAAATGTCAACTGTATCTATTTCCCAGCGTCCGATCCTCGCACTGGGCGTATCGACACTTACTCTCATCGGCATGATGTTGTCCGCAACATCGAGTCAAGCCTCGACCGCAACTACTAGCTTTGTCTGCGGTAAATCTGAAGGTAAACCCGCAACTATCGCTAGAACTAAAAAAGGTGATTTCCCAATTATATTGTGGAGTTCCGCCGCCATGAGCGAAGCCGGATTTACGCCACAAGTTCGTTGCCAACAAGTCTCCGCTAGATTCCAATCCCTATACCGCAGTGGTAAGTTAAAATCTCTGACTACTGGTACGCTGAACAATCAACCAGTAGTTTGTGCGACGAATAAAGTCAGTACTTCGTGTAACGCCCAGAATTTACTGTACACACTCAAGCCCAATTCCGATCCCCAGCAAGTCATCAGAAGACTCCATGCCATCCGCAATCGTGCCAGTTCTAGAAGTATCGAAGAAAGTGCCGGAATTACCCCGACATCCGACAACTCGATCGATCTCGATTGGCTTAGTGAAGATAATTAAATTAATTGAGAATTGAGAATTGAGAATTGGGTTTTTGGGATTGGCTCTCTAGCACTTATGGTGATAAGTAAAGTAGGGTGGGCACTGCCCACCATCAGGATTACAGGTGATTTCCAGCAGTTAAAATAACTACTCCCTTCCTACCCAAGAAATAGACATTCACTATTCACTATCCACTATCCACTATCCATCCTAGATGTCTAATTTGTCACTGGGAAGGGAGTATGCCGAGCTACTTACTCAATTCCCAGCATCGAGATCAGCCGATCGATCTCGCAGTGATTGCCAAATAACTCCCGCGCACAATTAATTTTGATCGTTTCTTGCAGCCGGACTTGCCCGAAAGCGCGATCGATAATTTCCACAGTCGTCAGCGTATCCAAATCTACCGACAGAATGGGGATTTCTAGGTCTTCAGCACGACTGAGGATGAACGGTTGAGGGCTGAGATGTCCGGTCAAAATCAAGCACTGTGTAGAGGTTTCTAGCGCGGCTAACTGAATATCGGCGCGATCGCCGCCAGTGACGACTGCCATATTATTACCGCGTCGGAAATATTCCAGTGCCGAGTTGACATTCATCGCCCCGATCGATAGACTTTCCACCATCAGATCCAACCTGTCGGGACGACACAATATTTCAGCATTGAGTTGTTCGACCAATTGCTTGACAGTCACGCTTCGCAGCAACCCATTCCGATGCACGACCCCAAACACCGGGATACCATGCTGTTCTAGAAAGGGTACTAGAGAGGTTTGGACGGACTCGACGCGATCGCGGGGAATGTCATTGATAATACACCCCAATAGTCGCTTGCCAAGCCGCTCAGCCGCCGATAATAACAGATCCACACTGGAGATCGGATGGTACCGATTGACTAGCAACACGCCCGCATCGAGAGTTTCTGCCACCTGTGCAGTCGCCAAATCAAATAAACTCCCTTCATGGAGATTGGCACCACCTTCGACGATCGTCAGATTGCCAGAGAGTCGGAGGCTATCTTTGAGTAACTTAGTGTAGTCTTGGCGATCGACCCCAGTTAGCCGCTCGATTGTCCTAGTGGCATCCAAACCTAGCAGCGGTAGCCCCAGTTGCTCTGAGGGCAACGCTAAGGCTTGTGCCATCAGTCGGACATCGCCATCGAGGTGGGGATTTGTGGCATTTACCGTCACAACTGGCTGAGCATAGGCAATTTCCACCCCCTTTTCCTGCAAGCGAGCAGCAATTCCCAAAATTGTTGCCGACTTCCCACTACATGCTTCCGTCGA
>NZ_JANLWO010000757.1:0-4392 GCF_031364565.1 Chamaesiphon sp. OTE_20_metabat_361 | reverse complement strand
CCTTCTAGGGGGTTGAGATAGACGTAGCGGGGGTTGCAGTCTACGGTGGCGGCGACGCCGAGATTGGGGTTGTTAACCGTGGATTGGCGACCTTGGATCGGCTCTAAGGGGCGAATGCGGATAATTGCGGCATCGGCACCGCCGGGGAGCATGACGGTATTATTTTGGACTTGGTGGTCGTATTGGCGATACACCCAGCGTTTGGACGCGATCGAGGGGGTATCCAACAGCGTCAACAGCACATCGTTCCAAGTGTAGGATTTGCCGTTAATTTCGATGCCTTGGGGGGTGGCTGGGGGTAACTGGTCTGGTGTCCATGCCCAGGCTGTTTGGGCGTATTCAGGAGCCTCCTGCATCAATTCCCGCTCGTAAATCGGGGTGTTATCTGCCAGGGCTGTTGCGGGCACTTCCGCCGCGATCGCGCCTTGAAATAAGATTCTGACGATCGGTTCGGCAATTACCGTCCCAGCGACGACGGCATGGAGTCCCCACCGCTCGAAAATATCGATCAGCTCCTGTTCGCGTCCTTTGTGGGCGACAAAGAGCATCCGTTCTTGGGATTCGGAGAGGAGGTATTCATAGGGCACCATGCCGGGTTCGCGGGCGGGTACCAAGTCGAGATCGAATTCAATCCCCACGCCACCTTTAGCGGCCATTTCCGAGCAAGAGCAGGTGATGCCCGCCGCACCCATATCCTGCGCGGCGACGACTGCGCCAGTCTTGAACGCTTCCAGACAAGCTTCAATCAGGGATTTTTCCAGAAAGGGGTCGCCAACTTGGACGGCGGGGCGATTGTCGATCGATTCGGCAGTTAGTTCGGCACTGGCAAAACTCGCGCCACCCATGCCGTCGCGTCCGGTGGTAGAACCCACATATAGGACGGGATTGCCGATACCTGCTGCGCCGGATTTGACGATCGTGGCTGTTTCCATCAACCCCATTGCCATCGCATTGACTAAGGGATTGCCACTATAGGCGGGGTCGAAATACACTTCGCCGCCCACTGTCGGCACACCGACGCAATTATGAGCGATAATGCCGGAACTAGTTACGAATAAATGCGTGCGATCGACTTCCACATCGTAGACATCGCAGGGTGCGACATTGTGGGTGGCAATGCTGTGAATCTTGACTGTTGCGAGAGTCGAAACCGCCGTGCTAGTTTGAGTGGCGACATTGCCGACTTCCCGCTGCTGAACGGGCATGGCTGGGGGACGACTAGACATCCAATCGCGGCGAACTTCAATTTGCCACAGGGCAGCATAATCAAATTCTCGTCCTTTAATTTTGCCCACCGCCGCCGGACGATGGTGAACTTGAGGCAAGATGCCTTGATTTTGCACCAATAGCATCAGTTGGTCGAATAATTGACGGCTAGAAGTGGCGCAGAAAATTTTCTCTTGCGCTGCTAAACCGCTGGTGGGGTTGGGAATCGTCGGGTTATTGCGAATGAGAGCTTTAAGTAATTCTTGTTGCAATGAGGCATCCCATTCCCACACAAAATCGGGCAGGCGTTTGTGTGTCGATTCATTCCCACATGCCCAGGCGTGCATGAATAAATAACCCAACAGCCAGGATGAGACACAAACTGCCATGCCAGATGTGCGCTGTTTGGTACTTGCTTCGATCCCTAAATCGTGGAGGATCGCCATCACATCGGTAGCCGCTGCCGCTTCATGATGGCTGAAGTTAAAGAAAATCCGGTAAATATTACCCGCTGGCGAGACCATTCCCGTGGCGACATAATAGCCCACAAGACGGGCAAAAGCGGCATCTGGCTTAATTATTGCAGGCAACCAGTCATCTTTCCCATGTTGACCGATTTTGAGATCCGCACGGGAGAAATTGAGGGCGCGATCGAATCCCAGGAGCTGTTCGAGATTGAGGAATCGCTCTAGGGGTAAGGTTTTGGTACTGAGATAGTGGTTGCGTTTTTGGATCGAGGGTTCAAATAATTCGAGCGTAGTCCGAATTAGATCCGTCGGTTGCCAAGCATCGGGGAGCTTGATACACAACTCTCGATCGATCTGATGTTCTGGCTTAATTAGCGCAATTAGATCGAGTGGCTGTGGCGGTTGCCCAAGTTCGGGGAGCTGCTGAAGGATCGGCAGACTATCGCCGACGCGCAAGGTTTGAGCGTAGCGAATCCGCACTTTATTTTCAGCTTCCACCCGTAACATCGGGTGATCTGGGGTGACTGTTAGGCTACGTCCCAATGAGGTGCGGATATTTACCAGCTTGTCTGTCTGGCGTTTGAAGATCCGGGTAACGGGTTGCCAACAACTGCGATTGGTTTTGGGGTCGAGGGAGAGTGTCTCGATGCCCAAGGGCAGTTCGTGAGTATGCGCCTGAGCTGGCAAATGGGTATTGACAAAATTGCCGATCGTGTCGCAGTGAATCCCCGCATTTTCTCTCCAGATGAAGGTTTCCGAACCGACCAGGCAGTTGCCATAGTGGGAAATCCCCGCCACGACACCTGTAAATAAGCGGCGGGTTTTGGCATCTTTAAGGTCGCCAAACCGCAGCGAATTGAGAATTGCGATCGGCCGCGCACCCATGGTAAAAATATCCCGCAAAATCCCACCTACCCCAGTCGCCGCACCTTGAAAAGGTTCGACCGCCGAAGGATGATTGTGAGACTCGATTTTAAAAGCTAGTTGCAGTCCGTCACCCAAGTCGATCACCCCCGCATTTTCACCCGGCCCGACCAGGATGCGATCGCCCGTCGTCGGAAATTGCTTGAGCAAAGGACGCGAATTTTTATAACAGCAATGCTCCGACCACATCACCCCAAACATCCCTAATTCGGCCTTGTTGGGGTGCCGATTCAGTCTTTTGACAATTTCTGCATACTCATTGGGTTTGATGCCCTGAGCGGCAATTTCAGCGTCGGTGAAGGGGGATGGGGTCATGTGTGCAGTAGTAGGGAAAATAAAAGCAGGGTGGGACAAAAATTTTAACACTATCTGCGCCGGAAGCTGATTTGAAGATAAATATCCTTACATCGGATAGTGAAACGTGAATAGTGGATAGTGGATAGCCAGAAGTGCTGCTGGGCGATTGCCCACAAAACTTACTCTTTTCCCACTTGAGAACATAGACAATCTCGCCCTGTAATGTCGGTCGCCCATCCACACTATGCCTACGGCAGGCTACGCCAACAGTGCAAGCTATCCACTATCCACTATCCACTACAAACTCATTAAATTGATTAACTTGTAAACAATTCTCGCACCTACATTACCGTCCCATTCGGCATTTCCCACTTCACAAACATCAAACCCAATTATCTTTCGTCCACTGCGAATCACTTCGCGGCACAAGCAAAAAGCTTGCTCCAATTCCATCCCGCCAGGTACTGGAGTCCCCGTACTCGGACATAGTTTGGGATCTAAGCCATCGGCATCGAAACTGATATAAACTTGCTGCGGCAAATGAGCGATCGCTTCTTGACAAATGCTCAGCCAACTAGCACCTGAATACATCTGTTGTTTGAGGAGTGAATCATAGTAGGCGATCGCGCGTCCTTGCGACTGCTCGATCGTTTCGATTTCTACTTGAGAAACATCCCGAATTCCTACTTGTACCAGCTTAGAAATCTGGGGAATTTTGAGCGCATTAAACATAATCGACGCATGAGAAAATTCAAAGCCCTCATAAGCATCGCGCAAATCTGAATGAGCATCTACATGGAGAATGCCGTAATCGGGATATCGATCGGCTAATGCCTGCATGTAACCTAGTGGCACGCTATGATCGCCACCGATGACGCCGACTTTTTTACCAGCATTCATCGCGGCTTGAGTACGATCGCGCAACCACCGATTGAGATCTCTTCCAGCCTGATTTATCTCGGCTAATACTGGGTTTAAATCTGGTTCTAGAGCTAGCGATTTACCTTGTTCCAATCGATCGATAATTAAGGCTGCTTGTTGGCGATAATAATTGTTTTTTGCCAGTATATCTAGATCGATCGGTGGCATATAAATCCCCCCTTGCCAACCTTGGGGATTGTCAAAATCATATAAGTCTAATTGCGGCGAAGCAGCGAGAATTCGTTGCGGTGCGGCGGCTGTTCCGGGATTGTATGAAACAGTCACTTCCCACGGCACACCAAAGACGATTGTCTGTGCCGAATCGTAATCGAACGGCAAGCCAAATAAGTTGCCATTGACCTGCCCGACACCACTAGGATCGTAATTATCTAGATTATTCATCGCGCCACTCTCAACTATCGACTAGCTACTAGTCTAACTAACTTGAGCCATAACACGGAGGTGACGCAAGGAGCGAATACAAGCAGGGCAGTCACAACCAAACATTGCTGCGGCGGCATCACTTTCTTCATCGCTAAAATTGACGAAAGCATCGGGATCTTTGGCTTCTGCGGCA
>NZ_JANLWO010000756.1:0-9829 GCF_031364565.1 Chamaesiphon sp. OTE_20_metabat_361 | reverse complement strand
GAAATGCAGCAGGCGTTTCCCGATCTTCCCATGGTCGGAACGGGGTATTCATGGTTGCAGCACCATTTCCTGGCCTGCGGCGCCGCGAACGAGAAGTTTTCCGCTTTTAGTAGATTGTTATGGAATAAATGGTTAGTTCGATCGAGGATATCTGAACATATGGAGTTGAGAGCTTGCCTCGCAGATGGTGAACCCACCCCGCCCTACGGGCACCCCTCCTGGGAGGGGATTTACATGCGATGATTATTGCGTTGCGCTCTAAATCAGGCGATCGCGTAAAAAAGACAAGAGTACTCTAAGATGACAATAGTCGATCGCTACAAGCTAAACTGATGTGAAAATTGCGATTTTAGCGGGGCAATTAGTTGGTTATTGGGGTGATGACGATCGATCGAGCATTCTTGCCAGTTTACTTTCCGCGCCAATCCAATCGCTAAGTGCGACACCTGTAGGAATTTCGGCAGCGGGGCTGGAGTTGGACTGCTGGGTGCGATTACAGGATGCAGATTTAGTATTAGGGCGAGAACCATTCGGCAAGACGCCGCTGTACTGGACGGAGTGCGACTCGACGATTTGGTTTGCTTCGCATTTACAGTTATTATTGCCGCTGCTATCCCAGCCAGACATCGATGTAGGCGGGCTGTATGGCTATAGTTGCTTTTCCTACGTTCCGACACCATTGACCCCCGTGCGGGGGATTCAGGCGGTACCTGCGGGGACGGAATGGTGCTGGCAAGCGGGTAAATTTGGACGGACTCATCCAGTTGCGATTGTCAGCGCCACCGCTCCTGTTCGATGGCAACAAGCCAAAGCGCAAATCGCAGATGAAACTTTTGCTATCAAACAGCTTCAAGACTTATTGCAAGCTGCCATCCATCGCCAGATTCAGGATTTACCAGATGCACCCGTGGGTGTGTTGTTATCTGGGGGATTGGATTCCTCGATCGCGGCGGCGTTATTGGTTCAAAATGGGGTTAAAGTTCGGGCTTATACGCTTGATTTTGGCGAGGCGGGAATTTCGGAGTATCCCTATGCCGAGCAGGTGGCTCATCATCTTCAGATTCCCTTAGTCAAAGTCCCTGTAAATCCGAAATTAGTCAGATCGTCGATCGATCTTACCAGTCGCGCTCTAGACTTACCCTATGGGGATGGCGTGACGGTGCCTTTATATTTACTCTGTCAAGCTGCTAGTCAGGATGTAGCGGTAATTTTCAATGGGGAAGGCGGCGATCAATTATTTGCGGGATGGACGAATAAACCGCTGATTGCGGCGAGTATTTATGGGGGGAGTACCGACTTTATCCAGCCTTATCTTCAAACTTTTCATCGGCTCTATGGCTATGAGCAGCAATCGTTTCAGTCGCAAATCCTCGCACAAATTCAGGCTCTCGATCCCGCCGATTGGATTGGTGCGGCTTTAGATCCCACACTGACACCCGAATTGCTCCACCGCTTGCGCCGAGCGTCGCTGATGCTCAAAGGTGCCCAAAATATCCAGCCGCGTGCGACTAATTTGGCGCGTTGGCATGGCTTGAAAGTGCGATCGATTTTTTGCGATTTACCACTAGCTGAGTGGACTTTTGGCGTATCTGGCACGCTCCAGCTTCAGGGTGCTTGCGAAAAATATATCCTCAAACGAGCAGTCGAGGATCTATTACCTGCGGAAATTGTCTGGCGGACGAAACGCGGGATGGGTGTACCGCTGACAGCGTGGCTGTTTCAAGAATTGTGGTCGGATTTGGGGACGTGGCTGAATCCGCAAGTTTTGCGAGCAGCGGGATGTTGGCAAGCAGATATTGCTACTCAATTAGTCAGTGGTAAATTCAGCGGTTCGATCCAAGGGCGGCGAATTGGCGAAGTATTATGGTTAATTATGATGTGGGAGCGATGGCGAATTCAGGTGTTAGGCGCACCATCGACTCGCAAGAGTTGGAATCATCCATTTTGGATGCCACAACCATTATGGAGACAAATTGAGCGCATCAGGTCATCCGATCGATATGAATAATCTCTTACCATTTTCGCTAGCACAAGCTCAAGAGCTAATATCTGTCTATGGTTCGCCATTGTATGTTTATCAGCTCGATCGATTGTTAGATACGATCGAGCTGATTACCAATTCTATCCCCTATCCCGCTACTCGATTTCAGTTTGCCAGCGTCACTAATGGCAACGTCGCCCTACTCCAGGTTTTTAAAAACAAAGGCTGGGGGATTCATGCCAATACGCCAGGGGATATCTATCTGGCTCTGGCGGCTGGTTTTACGCCCGATCGAATCGTCTATAGCGGCAGCAATCTCGATCGATCCGAGATGCGTCAACTTCTAGTATGGGGAATTAGCGCGATTAATCTCGATAGCCTGAGCCAACTTGAAACATTGGTAGATGTCTACACGCCTGAGTACCCAAAACCGCGTCTGGGACTGCGCTTGAACTTCCCAGTTTTAACCGGGGAGAGTCGAATCGGCGTCCATCCCGATGAATTCGAGCGAGCGAGCAAGATCGCCCGTCGAGCGGGTTTAACTGTAGAAGGACTACATTTCTATCGCGGCACGGGGACAAATGCGACACAGGCGTTTGTAGATGCCATTGAGACGATCTTAGCGATCGGGAGTAGGTTGCCAGATTGGGCGGATTTAGATTTTGGCGGGGGATTTGGCTATCCTTACCATCACGACAAAGCGGCTTTTGATTGGGGAGAATTTGGACGCATATTAAGTAAAAGATTATCCAAGTTAGATAAACAGATGCAATTAACGATCGAACCCGGACGCGCCGCGATCGCGGGATGTGCTGTATTATTGGCGCGGGTAGTTTCGACAAAATGGCAAGGTGAGAAACAGATCGTTGGTGTCGATACCACGGTGGCAAATCTATCGGTACCATCCGTACATGGCGGCTATCGCGAGATCGTCAGTTGGCAAAATAGTGACGATTTATTTATGACTGATATCTGTGGAAATACCACTTATTCCCGCGATTATTTAGGACGTAATTGCCAGCTACCGCGACTCAAAATCGACGATATTATTGCCGTTCGAGATGTCGGCGCTTATGGTTATGCGATGTCTTCACACTTTCTCCACCGTCCGCGCCCAGGCGAAGTATTATTAGCTAGAGATAGTCATCGGCTCATCAGACAGCGAGAGGATTATCGAATCTTATTAACCAATCAAATCTTTGAGGAGGATCGATCGTGAAATGTATTAGCTGCGGTACTGACAACAACCTCAAAGATCGAACTGGCAATATGGGTAGGTGTAAAAGTTGTAACCATCCATTTGCCTTCGAGCCGACGGCAATGCCGACTAATACCAAATTGACCGATCCTTTCTTTGCAAAGTTAATTATCGATATTTCCGCCAATAACACGCTCTTTTTCACACCCAGACAGCTTTATTATTTATTAGATAAGCGATTGCGATCGCGGTTTATCAGAGCTGGCTTTGCAGCTAACCCAATCCCAGTAATCGGCTGTAGCGCTTTTCCCATTATCTTCGCCAGCTTTTGGGCGAGCGGCTTTTTTAATCTTTCGCCTAATTTCGTCGCACCAATTGTCGTAAGTATAGCTGCAACTGCGATCGTCTGGCTGGTATCTCAAAATGCACTGTCTCCCCAACTCAATCGACGTACCCGCCAGGAGAATATTACCGCCCTCAAAGTTCTTGCGGGAATCTTATTATTAGCTGGTTTACCTGTCAGTATTATTATTAAAACACCAATCGGGATTATTTTCTCGATCGGTTTAGGAATTGCCGCAGCGTGGTTGAGCTGGGATTGCCAACGTCAACAGAGTCAAATTTTTGATAAATTCCTAATAGAAAAAACTCAATTTGATACGTGGCTCGATCGATGGATGAGTATCAATAACTTATCCGAAAAAATGTTGCCACTACCACTGGCTAATGGTTTACCCGCCGCTCCAAATCCTCAAGTTACTGCCTATAGTTTCGATCGCGTGGTAGTATGTGATAAATCCTCGATCGCGCAACTCCTGATTAGTAATAACTTCCACTTTGAAAATAACTGTGCGATTCTGACGATCGATGGTTATCCGCAAAATATCTTTGCCACTACGATGGAAATGTTGCACCGCAATCCCGATCTCAAAGTGTATGCGCTACATAATTGTTCGCCGAGTGGATTCAAATTAATTAGTCGTCTGCGCGAAGAAACTTGGTTTCCCAATCCGGCGATTCCGATTATCGATGTCGGTATTCTCCCGCGTCAGATTATGGATAATATCGATGTGATGACTCCTCAATCTAGATCGTCCGCGCGAACCTCCCAACAACTCCCTCCAGACATCCGCGCCAGTCTCAACCCTGAAGAATTAGCATGGCTCGATGCGGGTTGTTATTTAGAATTAGAATCTTTCCCACCTCAGAAACTCATTCAGATTTTGCACCGCGCGATTAATGAAAGTCGAGAGTTAGCAGTAATTGAAGGCGGCGATATGGTAATTATCGATAGTAGCCCTGTTTTCTATGCTGTCGAAAGTTTTGGATAGGGTTGAGGCAATGCTTGTTTGATGATTTAGGCTTCTAATCTTAGTTCCTAGCCTTACTTTTATTAAAACAAAAATACTACTCAATCGGTGAATTATCAGAGGCTATATCGAATAACATATCTTCCTTTAAATAAGTAAATTTAGTTTTGCAATTACTACAAATAGCGTAAACAGTTCTAGTGGCAGGACGTATTCTTATCCCTGGATTTTCATGCAATAATCTCTGCATGAATTTATGTTGCTCGGCATCTGCCAAATCGATCGAGATCGCACCTAAAATATTGCCGCATTTCGTACAAGAAAATCGCTCGGCAATTTTTCGTTTTTGACGCTCTTCAAAGTAGCCAATCGTAAAAGTGATGGGAATTATTACTGGAAATAGTACCAGCATAGTCATAATACAAATACCAATCTCGACATTTTGCCAAGTAGAAGATTTGAAAAATCGCTTAATACGTTGTTTTATCGATCGAGTTGCCATTTCTCCCTCGATAATCGATAGAGGTAATGTTCTCTAAGTGGATGCCCAACGGGAACGCTCGGATGCTCGAATGTTTCAGCCTCGCGAGTCATTCCCAGGCGTTTCATCAAAGTATAAGAGCGGCGATTGATAGTAGCGGTAAAAGAAACTATCTCTAGGAGATTGAGTCGATCGAATCCCACTTGTAACACATCTCTAGCCGCCTCTGATGCGTAGCCTTTTCCCCAATATGGCAATGCCAATCGCCAACCGATTTCGACGCACGGAGAGCAGGGTAAATTGGCCGTGGGGACGTGCAAACCGACATAGCCGATGAATTGCTTATCTGCTTTTAATTCGACAGCCCAAAAGCCCCAGCCGCGATCGCTTATTAATGCCTGAAGTCGATCGACCATTGCATCACTTGCGGCTCGATCGAGTATATTAGGATAAAATTCCATCACTTTTGGATCGGCACTAAGTCGAGCAAAAGGCTCTCGATCTGATTCGATCCATTGGCGCAACCGCAGTCGCTCTGTCTCTAATTCGATTAGTTCTGTCATAACTTATAAATTTAAATTTGCTCGATCGATCCATGCAATTTACCAGATCCATTTGCTCCAGCAATAATAGTTAGAGTTGGCACGATCTAAATAATCTCACCAATAATTTCTTCGTTGCCATCCGCTCGAATCTGAAGCTCAAATTTTTGTTCATTAACTTCCTCTCTAACTAACTTTTGACCGATTGCATAGTGAATTGGTTTACCCATTGCTTTGAGCCGTGCGATATCGATCGCGACTTGCTTTTGAGCAGCAGCCTCGATTCGGCGAGCCATCACTTCAATATCTTCGATCGGACTAACGTTTGGTGTCGTAGAAGTCATCGTATTTCTATTCTGGATTTATTAGTTGCTACCTACACTCAAAGTGGTTAAAACCACTCCTGGTGATACGAAGTCCGCCTGTCTTGTCTTGACGCACACAAACGGGAGGGAGCGATGCGCGGACTGACATATTAGTCCGCGTAGGCGGACTTTGCATCACTAGCCACGATTTTAATCGTAGGCATTTCCATCGGTAGTAATTTGGGTTAGCTATTGCTTACCTACTTCCGATTATAATTTACCTGAAGCCACATTTCCAAACTAACCAATAACCATAGCTTCACACCATATCTACCCCATACGTCACCGCGAAAACTCAACCATTCTTTAATTAGATTCTGGTTGATATAAGGTGCGATTAATGCCCGCCGACTCAGCAACATCTTCGCCGCCTGACGTTGCCAATATTTCCGAAAACCGAGCTGGACTGGTACCATCATGCCGCTTTTTGGTCGATCGATTATCGCGGCTGGTAAGAGATCTGCAACTGCTTGTTTTAATACGGCTTTTTCTTTGACACCGGAGAGTTTGTATTCCGGTGGAATAGTCATACTCAGATCCACAATTCGCCGATCGAATAACGGCGATCGACCTTGCAATCCGGCTGCATGAGTGAGATTATTTACTTTAGTCAAGATCTGATCGGCACCTTTATACTTAATATTTAATGCCATCAACCGATTGAGAAAACTCATGTTTGAATTTAAGTCTGCTTCAAAGACCCACGGCTGCTGAATTTGTTGCAATATTTCAGGTTTGAGAAGTTGGGGTAAATCTGCGGCGCATTTTTGGAACGAAGTTAAATATGCTTGCAAAGGGTTATGATTAGCCTCTGAATTATATAAACTATCGATTAACATCGGCTGGTTTTTAGGGCCACCAAAACACGGATCGCCACCTTCCCCATTGAGGGTAATCGAGACGTTGTGACTGGCTAATCGTCCGACTAATAAATTGGGAACTGTCAGCGGATCGCCGATCGGATCGTCTAAGTTTGCCATTGTTTCAGATAACTTGTCCCACATATCTTGGAAGGTGATTTCTAAGATGTGGTGGTGGGTTTGACAATGGTTGGCGACTAAACTCGAAAACTCCAATTCGTTGGCACATTCGGAGCCAAAGTGAATCGAATAAGTATGGATAGGAGCGTCGTGGAGTCGTGCGGCTAAAGCGGTAATGCAGCTCGAATCTAAACCCCCGGATAGAAATACGCCGACTGGTTGATTTGCTGGTAAATATTCCCCTATGACTAGTTCTAATTGCGATCGCAATCGATCGCCATGCCACTCTAGCGACTCCTGGGCGACTACCTGCTCTTGTAATTGCCAGTAGCTTACGATTTGCTCTCCGGGCAATTTGAGGATGGTTCCGGGTCGAATTTCCCGCACATCCTGCCTCATCGTCCGCTCTCCAGGAACGAAGGAACAGGTGAGATAATCGCGCAACGCGATCGGATCGAGCTGATTCGATCGATAAGGATTTAGACTGCTAAGTTGAGGGGCGATCCACCAAGTTTGACCGGGAGTATAATACACCGTTCTCGCGCCTACTGGGTCGCGAACGATCGAGATTTGCTCGGACGCGATATCGCAGACAACAAACCCAAACATCCCCTGAAGCTGTGTGAGGGTAACGAGTTGCCACTTTTCCCACAGTTGTGCGAGGAGTTCGATATCGGACAGATTTGGTGCGATTTGCAATGCTGCTAGCAATTCTTGACGGTTGCGCAACCACACATCGCCCACGAGTAGATATTTCCGGCTGGGACTCATCGCCCAGCAACCAGCATCAACGCAATGAATCCCAAAGTTTTCTCGACACCAGGTAGATTGGATGTCGAGTTGTTCGATCCAGGTTGGCGGTTTGGAGTATTGGATCGAGGGTGGGAAAGGATATGGATGCCAGCTCCCGCTCTCGCCTGCGCCAACAGAAATTAACCAGCGAGGGGAAGGCACGAGTGTTGTTTGCTGGTGATTGCGTCCGAAGATCGCCATAGACGAGCCTGTGAATTTTACCTGTGGCGAGCGTAGTCCCGTGTTACCCCCCCAACCCCCCCTTATAAAGGGGGGGACAATTCCTGGCTCCCTCCCCTTTATAAGGGGAGGGTTGGGGTGGGGTAAAGGACTACGCTCGTGTTAAGAGTGTTGGCAATGCCCCTAAAACCTAAAGCCCCAACTCGCGATATCTAGCTTGTAAATCTTTGATGGTGAATATTGTCTCAAAGTGCAGCCCCTGAGCGGCGTAGAACTCCGCACCACCCTGTTCGCGATCGACCAAAGTCAGTACTCGATCGACAGTATAACCCGCAGCTCTGAGTCTTTCTACCGCCTTCATTGCCGATTGTCCGGTAGTTACTACATCTTCGAGGACGACTACTTTGGCACCGGGTTTGAGGGTTGCGCCTTCGATATAGGCTTGGGTACCGTGTCCTTTGGCTTCTTTGCGGATAATGAGGGCGGGAATAGATTTGCCTTCATAGACGGATACTACACTGACAGAAGAGACGATCGGATCGGCTCCCAGCGTCAAACCTGCGACGGCATCAGTGTCATCTGGGAGCATCGAGAGTAAAATTCGGGCGGTGGCGACAGCTCCTTCGGGGTGAAGCGTGACTTGTTTGCCATTGATGTAGTAAGTACTTTTTTGACCGGAGGAGAGGGTGAAGTCACCTTCTTTGTAAGCCAACTGACAAAGCAAATCTAGCAGATGTTGGCGCAAAATAGTTAGATCGATCGTCGGATAGGGAATATTGCCAACAGGTGAGTGCATAATTTGGATGTTTGAGAGATGTCGATCGCGGGATACTAAATTTTATCCCAGTCTCGATCGTATATCGCGATTTTGCCCGGTGGCGGCTAACTGCTGCTGGGCAAAATCTAAAATCTTCCCGATTTACTCATCGTTCGGTTGAATAGAGTAAACACTTGATATCTTGATATAGAGGCTAACCCATGATGAAATTAAAAACGATTTGTTTTGCCGCACTAGCTGTAGCTGCGGCTGGCTGTTACGCACCCCAAGCCCACGCAGAACCGATTACCGATGCGATTACTAATGCGATGTTCCGTCAGTCCGGCGATACCTATCGTAATACCGGGATCGATCGTCAAGCGACGCTATTATTTGGTTTGAGCTATCCCGATCTCGAAGCTGTCAGCGATGCACGCTCTGTTAATAATATCTATAAAGATCTAATTCGCCAGCGCGGTGGTACACCAGTGCGTACTGCTGATTTACCCAATCCCTTTACTAGCTCCCTGTTGACTAATCCCCCACAGATTGGCAACTAACTCAAATCGAGTTGAGACTAGATTTATATTTGGACTCAGCGCGGTCATTTCCAAGCTAAGCTGACAAAACCGAGGGTGGCGATCGAGTATCGCCTCTCGGTTTTGTCATGGGAAATATTCTAAACTCGATCGATCGTTCACTAGTACAAATCTCTAAGTGAAGAACGATACCTATTACCTCTTACCTTTTACCTTTTACCTTTTACCCCTTACCTCTCTCCGAGCCAGTATTCGGAAGAAAGTAGCAGAAAATACCGACTCAAGCAGCCCGAATGTACCCAAGTTATCAGATGATAGAGGGTATCGAGACGCGATCCGATCGGGGCGGTAGTGGTGGAGATACCAGTCAAACCCCTAGCGATGGAGATCGGCTCTTGCGGGATCTTATTTTAAGAGGTTATTGTGAAAAAAGTTTTAGCGATCGTTTTAGGTGGTGGTGCGGGCACCCGGTTATATCCCCTGACTAAGCTGCGGGCAAAACCTGCCGTTCCCCTCGCTGGGAAGTATCGATTGATCGATATTCCCGTGAGCAACTGTATCAATTCTGAGATTTTCAAAATCTACGTTCTCACGCAGTTTAACTCCGCTTCACTCAATCGAAACTTAGCCCGCGCCTACAATTTTTCCGGCTTTAGCGATGGTTTTGTCGAAGTCCTCGCCGCGCAACAAACTAAAGACAATCC
>NZ_JANLWO010000719.1:0-1855 GCF_031364565.1 Chamaesiphon sp. OTE_20_metabat_361 | reverse complement strand
TGGGATATGGCTTAGTTACTAAGCGGGACGGCAAATGTTAGATATTAGTGAGTTGCGATTTTTCTAGCGGAGGCAGAACCCGGATCTGGGGGTTGTCTTGACGCGCTATACCTGGAGGGAACCTCCAGAGCGCGCGTCGCTGTCTTGGTGCGCTAAACCCGGAGGAAACCTCCAGAGCGCGCACCGCTCCGACCCCCAGCCCCCCCGTTGAAAGCGGCTCGCGCTCCTCGGGTTCTAGCGAGACAAGACAGGCGGGACGCGTCTTGACCGAAACACATGCGGAGGGAACCTCCGCGTGATTTCGGTCGCCGCCTTCTCAAACTCTCCTGCGTAAGGTTTGATTTGTGTGAGGCGGAGAAAGAAGCGGCATTCTCTTCATCTCTAGACTTTAGTTGGAAGTTATCTTGCTCCTCCCCTTTATAAGGGGAGGTTGGGTGGGGTAAAGATCTTCAATCGATCGAGAAAGTAGGGTGGGCAGTGCCCACCAACTAGGTTTCAGCCACGATCTATTCGATAAATGATTGTGCCTACCTACTTACCTAAATATAGAATTTGCTCCTCCCCTTATAAAGGGGAGGCTGGGTGGGGTAAAGATCTTTAATCGATCGCAAACCCCCCACCGATTACCATTTGAGTAAATTAAATTGCTCCATATCGACCGTATCGCGGTTGCGATAGATCGAGAGGACGATCGCGAGTCCGACGGCGGCTTCGGCTGCGGCGATCGCAATTACAAATACGGTAAATACTTGGCCTTTAATCTCGGCTGGATCGATGTAGTTGGAAAAGCCCATCAAGTTGAGATTGACCGCATTTAACATCAACTCGATCGACATCAATACCCGCACCGCATTCCGACTGGTAACTAATCCATAGATACCGATACAAAATAGCGCCGCCGCTAAAATTAAAAAATATGGTAATTGCAACATAGCGATTATTTCGATTGTGATTTAGCGATTATTTCTCAGTACCAACCAACTCGCGCGGACGTTCGGGGAGCGTCAGGCTGTCTGGAGAAGAAGTGCCACCAGTGAAATTTTCTGGCATGAAATCTCGGCGGGCGAGGATAATTGCGCCAACCATTGCCATCAATAATAAGACTGAAGCTAATTCAAACGGCAGCAAAAAATCTGTGAAAAAGTGCTTGGCTAATGGCACGATCGAGCTTGCTAACGGCGCAACTGTCGAGATTTGCCAAGGAGTCGAGATCGCGACAGTACTCAGTAGTGTAAAAATTCCCCCACAAACTAAAGCCGTCGAACCCTGTCTGAACCAATTGTTTTTCAGCGGTTTGAAATCTTCCCGCTTGTTCACCAACATGATGGCAAATAAAATCAAGACATTGACTGCGCCGACGTAGACCAAGATTTGGGCAGCAGACACAAAATCAGCATTGAGCAGGATATAAATCCCCGCCATACTAATAAATACTCCACCCAGCAAAAAGGCAGAATAGACAATATTAGCAAATAAGACGACACCCAAAGCTGCTCCAAACATTAGGACTGAAAGGATACCGAATGTAACTAATTGAACACCTTCAGCGATTTGCATTTTTCTTACTTATTGTGTATGGAATTCGAGTGCCTGTTTGCCCAAAATAGTGGCTGGCAGTTTTCATAGATTCATAACCCGTTCTGCGCTGATGCCGATTTGGCAACCAGCAGCGGCGCAGCTCATTAGGTATTGCTATTAGCGCGTTGAGCGCCTGCTGGTAAGTTGCGAGGATCCATGACACCTTTAGGTAGATAAGCCATCGTCCGCAGTGCAGTTACCATCGGATCGTCAGTCACTTTTGTCGGTAAGCGACCGAGGGCGACACTATCATAGTTGAGCTGGTGTCGATCGAATG
>NZ_JANLWO010000696.1:0-3672 GCF_031364565.1 Chamaesiphon sp. OTE_20_metabat_361 | reverse complement strand
GCGAACGATATTTTGAACGTGGTTAATCGATTCTTCTGTTAGTAATGGCTCATTAGTTTCAGCATCATAAAAAACGGGAATCGGTACGCCCCAATTGCGCTGACGCGAGATACACCAATCCGATCGTTCGGCAACCATTGGCGTAATCCGATTCTCACCCTGAGCGGGGATCCATTCGACTTCCGAGATCGCTTTTAAGGCTGCTTCTTTAAACCCTTTCACCGACGCAAACCACTGTTCGGTAGCACGGAAAATCGTCGGTTTCTTGGTGCGCCAATCGTAAGGATATTTGTGGGCATAAGACTCTTCTTTAAGTAAAGAATGCGCTTCGAGTAATGCTTGAATGACTAGCTCATTACCATCGCCTAAAACATTTGCACCTTTAAATAATTCCCCCGCTTCTTCGGTGAAATTACCATCGCCATCTACAGGTGCCAGAATTGCTAGCCCGTACTTTTGTCCGACGATATAATCTTCTTGACCGTGCCCTGGTGCGGTATGTACCAAACCCGTACCCGATTCCGTAGTGATGTAATCGCCACCGATAATTACCGGACTGTGCCGATCGTACAGCGGATGTTTGTAAGTGGTATGTTCTAGATCTGCGCCTTTAATTTCGGCTTTAGTAGTCAGGTTCAGATTGAGTTTAGCTGCCAAACCTGCGACCATATCCGCAGCGACGATCGCGTATTTGCAGCCACTATATTGATTATCTTCGCGTCCGGCGACTTCTACGATCGCGTAGCTAAGTTCGGGATTTACCGCCACTGCCAAATTTGCCGGGATCGTCCAGGGCGTAGTAGTCCAGATCGCGACTGCTAAATCGTCCTGAAATGGCTCTAAAATCGCCTTGGCAGCATCAGCAACCTGCGTGACTTTAAATGCCGCAAAAATACTCCGTGAGGTATGTCCTTCGGGATATTCTAGCTCTGCTTCTGCTAGCGCCGTCTTAGAACTCGGACTCCAATGCACGGGCTTCAACCCGCGATAGATATACCCTTTGAGCACCATCTGCCCGAACACGCCGATCTGTGCGGCTTCGTATTCTGGTTGCAGGGTGAGATAGGGCTTATCCCACTCCCCCCAGACACCCAGCCGTTTGAAGCCGAGCTTTTGTTCTTCAACTGTCTTGAGTGCGAATGCTGCCGCTTTTTGCCGTAGTTCTAGCGGGGTCAGATTTAGACGCTCCGCTGGCTTCATGTCTTGGATGACTTTAAGTTCGATCGGTAGTCCGTGACAATCCCATCCCGGTACATAGCGAACTTTTCGCCCCTTGAGCAATTGGTAACGGTTGATGATATCTTTAAGCGTTTTATTGAGCGCATGACCCATGTGTAGCGTCCCATTAGCATATGGGGGGCCATCGTGCAGCACAAAAATTTCGCCCAGATTTGACTGTGACAGTCGTTCAAAAATCTGCTCGTCTGCCCAGAATTTTTGGAGTTCGGGTTCGCGAATGACAGCGTTAGCCCGCATGTCAAACTTAGTCTGGGGTAAGTTTACGGTATTTTTGTAACTTCCGGTTGCTGCCACAGTAGTAAATGCTGATTGGTTTGTATCAGTCTATTATACGCACACAGGCGTGAGCGACGGCGCAATAATGAGTGATGTAATATTTTTAGGCTCTAATTGCAGGGACGATCGCATGATGTCAGTGAGATCGTCCCCAGATCGAACCCACCTACTCGCGATCGTCAATCGATCGATAAACCAATGTCAGTTTTTGCAATTAACTGTCAGCTTCCAATGCTCTGATAAATTCGCGAATCACATCTGTCTTCGTTCTTTCCGTCTTCGCAGTGAAGTTTTGAAGAATGGATAGTTCCTGGTTAGGGATCTTGACATTTAGTTGTTTGATTTTTCTGGTCTTCGTACTCATACTTTCTATGGCCATATCTTAGTTAGTAGATATTTAACCAGAAAATATTAGCTTCAAACAAATCACCTACGTTGGTCTATTGATGTAGGTTGATGAATTATCAAATTTATGCCCACGATCCTAGCACGTATTTTACGAAGTCGGAAGGTCATGACTCTGGCAAGTCGGACAATAGTGGGTACCGCGACCGCCCAATCTAATTTTTTCAATCGGGGTGCCACAGACGCGACAAGGCTGCTTGGTACGGTTGTAGACCCATGCCATGCCCCCATAATTACCATTTGTACCCTGAACGCTGAGATAATTGCTAAAGGTAGTACCACCTTGCTCGATCGAGAGTTGGAGTACGGCGATAATCGATGCGCGCAATAGTTCGACTCGATCGATCGTCAGTTGGTTTGCGGACGTATTCGGATGAATTTTGCTCATAAATAGCGCTTCATCGGCATAGATATTTCCGACTCCCGCGACTAAGTTTTGATCCAGGATGACGGTTTTGATATTGCGGGACGACTTCTGAAGCTTGGCGGCAAAATACCCGGTACTAAAAGCCGGATCGAATGGCTCTGGCCCTAGTTTAGCGATGCCCGTCATCACCTGTTCCAGTTGCTTGCTCGGCGGGATCCACCACATCTGTCCGAATGTCCGCTGATCGACAAATCGAATTTCCCGATCTTTACCCAGAAACAATCTCACGCGCGTATGCTTGTGCAGCTCTGTGTGGCTCTCCACCCACAGCAATTGCCCCGTCATGCGTAAATGCACTCCCAGCCAGCCAGCCGCCTCTGGGGTCTTTGTAGACACCAACTGTGCATATAAATATTTGCCCCGCCGATGCCAACCTTGAATTTTGGTATGCTGGAGTCCGAAGCTAAACTCTTGGGGCGTTTCGGGATGAGCGATCGTCCGTGGTAATAATACTTCAGTGCCAGTAATCGCTCGATCGAGTGTATACCGATCCAACCCGCGACGAACTGTTTCAACTTCAGGTAATTCTGGCATTAGTTATCGTTAGACTGTTAACTAGGGGATGGGTGAGGATCTAGCTAACACAAATTAGTATAGACCGATCGCTCTCCCTAGTTTCCAGTCAGGTGGCGCTTATTTTGCGACAGCTTTAGCTGCTGGTGCCGAAACTTCCACCAACTCACTGACGGCGAAGTTATTGGTATTGACGCCGCCAGCGTTCCCACTGAAGCCGCTGCAATTAACTTTATCAAAACGCACGATGACGTTATATTTGATGCCGCTTTGGTCGATCGAGACTACGCTCCCGATATCCTGGAACCAGTAAGATTCCTTGCGGAGGACGCGAACTTGGGAGCCACGTTGAAGTGCCATAATTACTTTTCCTGCTTGAAGTACTTGGTTTTTAAAAAGGATTCAGCCACGATTAGCTATCAGGCTTATTTTCTGCAAATTTTGCCCTCTTTTTGACACAAGGTAACAAAGCTTAAACAAAGAGGGGAGATGGGAGTTGGGAGTTAGGTTTTATTGAGCTTTTAGAACTACGTTCCAAGTTTCCCGTTCCTTACTTCTCCAGTTTCTCAAACCCTCCCTCCTGCTTTCTTATCTCCCCAACTCCCAACTCCCATCCTTTAACTGCTAACTCCCATCTCCCACCTCCCAACTCCCAACTCCCAACTCCCAACTCATATACCGTGTCCAATTCCGTCTTCGACTCCGAACACCTGCTATTCACGCCAGCGTCGCCAGCGGCTGATGCGATTCCGACGATCTTTGCTTTTCCGAATACATATACAGTCGGCATCACTAGCTTGGGGTATCAGGTG
>NZ_JANLWO010000086.1:0-3557 GCF_031364565.1 Chamaesiphon sp. OTE_20_metabat_361 | reverse complement strand
CTGGGTGCGTTGTAAGGTTGTGGTCATTGTATGATTGCTGTTTGTTCCTAGTGGAACGGAATGTTTTGGATGTATGAATCTAATCTAACTCGATTGTTAACGTTTGTAAACGTTTCTCAGTTTTGCAGAACTGATAGGTGTGATAGGTTTTGCTTATGTGCGATCGATTGTCTATGGCGGGTATGCTTTTGATAAAGAGCTGAACTTATGAAATATCCCAATCTCGAACACCCAGAATTAGGAACGCTGCGCTATGAGAATGAATATGACTGGTACAAGGGACAAATCAAAATCAGACAGTCAAATGTTTCAATTCAGCTCTCAGTAAATGAAGCAGGGGATGTAACCTCTGCATTTAACAGAGCTGCCAATCTTGCGGGAGAGCTGGATAATTATGCCCAGCTAGCAAAAGAGTATGCGGCTGAAGGCTTGCTGCAAATCAAGAATGAGACGTGGCTTGATGATAACGATGAAGATCCATTAACACTCGAACAATTCCAGCAGCGGATGACACTTGAGTCGATCGATATCGATTCAGATGGCAAAGTATCCTTTTATCACAATGATGGCGATCTGTTTTGGGGGCATTGTATTTTGGTCGTGATGGATAGCGAAAATAACTTTACTGATGCTGAGACTGCGGGTTGAGTCGATCGATCCAGAGTTAGTTTGCTCTCGATCGAATCCGCAGTAACGATCGGAGGTAGCTCACAGCAAGACTTATTTAGTGCAAGTTCGATACTAGCATTTCGGAACAGGCGCACAGAAAAATCGTCACCCCAGGCAATCACCGCCAGTTTCGAGCCAAAGTAAGAAACATACCTTCAGCCCTAATTTATGGGATGATTGTCGGTTGAAATTTGTTAGCGGAGCATCTCCTGCGGGAGAATTGGGTGACTACTGTGAAATCATTGCTACAAGTATTTCAGAGCCGAAAAATGGCGGCGTTGCTATTTGTCGGCTTCTCATCGGGACTGCCAATCTTACTCGTATTGAAGACATTACAATCGTGGATGTCTGATGCTGGGGCAGATTTGAGTAAAATCGGTTGGTATGGTAGCCTGATTGGTTTTCCCTACGCGTTTAAGTTTTTGTGGTCGCCATTGCTCGATCGATTCGTACCACCATTTTTGGGCAGACGCAAGGGTTGGTTACTAATTATCCAATTTTTATTGGTATTGGCGATCGCGGCTATGTCGCTGCAAGATCCCGCCAAAAATCTCGATTTATTAGCCATTATTTCAGTGCTAATTGCCTTTTTGAGCGCGTCACAGGATGTCGTCGCCGATGCTTATCGGACTGACGTGTTGACTGGAGCCGAACGCCCGATTGGGGTAAGCATTTTTACCACAGGCTATCGTGTCGCCTTGATTGTGTCCTTTGCTGGTGCCTCTAAACTTTTTGAAAATGTTTTCCGGGCTTGGCAGCCAGTTTATCTGGTGATGGCTGGATTTATGTTGCTGGGGCTAGTATTTACATTGTTCGCTCCTGGTACAGAATCTACAGACCAGCCGCCTGAGACTTTTGCTGATGCTGTCACGCTCCCATTTCTAGATTTTTTTCAGCGCCGAGGGCTGGTTTATGGCGCTTCAGTCTTATTATTCATCGTTACCTATAAAGTTAGCGATGCGATGATGAATTCGATGTCGATTCCTTTTCTCAAAGCCGCTTGTTTTACCCAAGGTCAAATCGGCGATATCAACGGCTTTATGGGGATAATCGCGACGATTATTGGCGCTTTGCTGGGTGGGGTGTTGTTGACACGGATGAGTGTCTTCCAGGGACTCTGGATCTTTGGCGGCTTACAGGCGGCGGGGATCGTGCTGTATGTAATGCTGGCACAGGCGTCTCATCCCGATCCGCGAGTTACCGATTTAGCATCGGTGTGTCAAAACTTCGTCCAGCCACCCTTTGCGACTCAATTATTTATTTTGGCGATTAATGTCGAGAATTTCTTTGGGGGGATGGAATCCTCGGCTTTTGGGCTGTTCTTGATGAATATGTGCAACCAACAATTTTCGGCAACTCAGTTTGCACTACTATCTAGTTTGATGGCTTTGAGCAAGCTGTTGGTCGCACCAGCGGGAGATCTGGTTAAAGCCTTGGGTTGGTCTAACTTTTTCTTAGTAACGATGTTGGTGGTCATTCCGAGTATGTTTCTGTTGCTGTTTATCGCCAAAGCGGGTGACGATCGACCCGATTTCAAGGATGCCTAAATTAATTTTTGTTACAATCGATAAATACACCCATCATCTGTCTGCACACCTAAAGCTATGACTTTCATCCGTCAAAATGTCGGCCCATTTATCATCTTGCTGATCTTCCTGTTTGCCTTAGTGGCTTCGAGCGCGAGAATCTTTCTACCCACAGATATGTCTGGCCCTGCACCAGTAACAGGTGCGATTTTGATTCAGAGCTTGTTAATGTTGTTAAAACTGGCTTAATCTACAGGACTAATTCTGCTAATCCCAGATATTCCACCCCTTCAGGGGTCACGTTGAAGCGACAGGGCAGCACTTCTAGTCCTTTGGCGACGGCGGTGCGGAGGAGTTGCCCGTAGGCAGGATCGGTGGTGTCGCCGGGTGAAAACTTGGTTTTATCACCGCGATTAATCAGATAGAGCATCACCGTGCGGTGTTCGGGCATCACAGCGATTAGCTCTCGCAGGTGTTTTTGCCCCCTGGTAGTTTCAGTATCAGGAAAGATTGCCACATCGTCGATCGACCAAGTGGTATTCTTGACTTCTAGATAAATCGATTGCGCACCATCGGTCAGGAGAAAATCGATTCTACTGCGGCGATCTTGCCCATAGACCACTTCCGATCGAATTGTTTGATATTTACCTAATTCTGGGAATAGATAGCGTTCGAGGGCGATTTTGATGAGTTTGTTGGGTAGTGCGGTATTGATGCCGATCCAGACACCATCAATTTCAATTGTTTCCCAAGTGTAGGCAAGTTTCCGTTTGGGGTTGTCATGAAAAGATACCATTACGGGTGCTCCAATTTGACAAACTCCCGTCATCGGGCCAGTATTGGGGCAATGTGCGGTAATTAGTTCGCCAGTATTTAGTTGGATATCTGCAAAAAACCGTTTGTACCTTTTAACTAAAATGCCGGGATAGAGTTGAGGATAGTTATATAGCACTTATGACTCAGGTTCTAGTTGCCAAATAAGTTTCTAAATGACCGAGATCGATCGCCATCTGGGCGATGAGTGGGTTAATCGATCCTAGCTGCTGTGCGCGGGCGAGATATTCGATTTGTTTGGCTAAGGCGGTAATACTGACAATCCCCACATTGGCGCTGGCACCCTTGATATAGTGGGCTTCATGACCGATCGCGATCGCATCACCATCGACTACGGCACGACGGAGATCTTCAATGTGAATCTTCACGTCTTCAGCCAACATGGTAAGTAATTCTAATTCAAATTCGGGATCGTCTTCCGAAACTTGATGCAGTTGTTCCCAGTCGATATCTATGAGATCGTTCATTAGAGAATGTAGGTAAGAGACGTAGGCTAACTCCGATTACTATTTTATCCTCTAGACCGCC
>NZ_JANLWO010000655.1:0-1884 GCF_031364565.1 Chamaesiphon sp. OTE_20_metabat_361 | reverse complement strand
AATCAATTACCCGATTGACGAATTGCTCGATGAGTGCCGAGATTACGTCCAAATTACTGGGCGACGATTGAGCGTCGAATATATCCTCCTCGCAGGAGTCAACGATAAACCCAAACTAGCGGTTGAATTAGCTAGCAAACTACGCGGTTTTCAAACCCAGGTTAATCTAATTCCGTACAACCCGATCGACGATGCCGATTTCGATCGACCCACACCCAGAGATGTCCAGGATTTTGTCGATGTACTAGAGCAAAAGCACATTGCCGTCAGCGTGCGTTATTCCAAAGGTTTAGGTGCGAGTGCTGCTTGTGGGCAATTGCGGGCGAGTCGGAAATTAGTGGATAGTGAATAGCGATTCGCGCACGCCTTTGTTCCCCGACGGTTTAGCGGCGTGTTTATTATGGGGTTGCCCCCGAAAAAAAAAAAGACAAAAAAGCGAATAAAAAAACGACAAGACAGCGAATCAAGACAGTGGATAGTGGATAGCGATTCTTAGAGAATGATGGTGGGCACTGCCCACCATCTAGTTTTTAGAATATTTTTTCTTTAAACCTCTGTTCACTATTCACTATCCACTATCCATTAACTCACCAAACTGCGATCGGGACGTAAATTTCGTGCGCCACGGAGATAAGGATGATAAACTTTAGCATCCGCTGGGAGATTGGCGTGAATTAGGAAGCGAATACAGCGGGGGAGACTGCCCTCGACGTGCATTTGTTGGACATCCATCAGGGCGACATCTTGCCAAGTCGGGTAGATCCGGCGAGCGATAGCGGCGGGGAAGACTGCATCCAAATCCTTGGTAGCGGTAAAAATGACACTGATGATGCGATCGGGATCGATCCGATTGCGATACTCTAATTCTTGCAATAGCTCGGTAACGGCACTATAGATCGCACCCTCTGTATTTTCACTTGCCGTCGTCGCCCCGCGAATTGCTCTCATCTGCCACTCCACGCCATCATCCTCCGCAAATTTTTATTATCTTACGCCACTTAGGGACGATATAACCATAAAGGTTGTCCGCTAGTGCTTAGTTCAAATTGTACCCATTCGGCGGTCGATACTACTGTTGAGAACCCAGAAACTTGATTTTGCAGGATTCTACTTAATAAAGGCTTGCGTTCTTCGATCGTCTGTAGCTTAGCCTTTTGGGGATCTAATCCCGCTAATTCCGCCACCCAAAGCCGAGCATCCTCTTCCGAACCGAGTCGATCGACCACTCCAAATTCTACAGCTTGTTCGCCAGTAAAGATCCGTCCATCGGCAAAAGTTCTCACCGTTGCGGGATCGAGATGGCGAGATTCTGCCACAGTATTGACAAATTGCTCGTAAGTACTATCGATGAGGGTTTGGAGAATTTGTTCCTCGGGAGCGGTTAACTCGCGATCGAATGACAAGATATCCTTATAAGGCCCAGATTTAATCACTTTAAACGAGACACCCACCCGATCGAGTAATTTCTCCAGATTATTACCGCGCAGAATCACCCCAATACTGCCTGTGAGGGTACCGGGATTTGCCATAATGTGCGGGGCACCCATGCCGATATATACACCCCCTGAAGCCGAAATATTGCCATAACTAGCAACAATTTGAACCTTCGATTGCAGCCGTTGGAGCGCCTGATAAATCTCATAAGAATCGCCGACAGTTCCACCAGGACTATCGATCCGCAATAATAAGGCGGGATACTTACGTTCTTCAACTTCCTTGAGTGCCTTCAATACGGCTTTTCGCGTACCGCTACCAATCGCCCCAGCAATCTCAATGCGGGCAATTTGTTTCGTAGCTTTCTGATTAAACGGCCAGAACATAATTTAGTTGGGAGATGGGAGTTGGGGGACGAGGAGACAAAGGAGACGAGGAGACGAGGAGACG
>NZ_JANLWO010000083.1:0-2888 GCF_031364565.1 Chamaesiphon sp. OTE_20_metabat_361 | reverse complement strand
TAGTAATTCCAGCGAGTGCAGTGGTAGAGGCTAATTTAGAGAAATTAGTCTACATCAAAAGTGGCGACAGCTATCAGCCTACCACCGTTACCCTCGGGCAAACTATTGGCGATCTAGTTGAAGTCAAGACAGGACTATTTGCTGGGGACTCAGTAGTCAGTCAACGCGCCCCCCAACTCTACGCTCAATCTCTGAAAAAGCAGCCAGCTAGCGAACATAGTACAGCAGTCAAGCCCGATGCTACCAGTCCAAATCAAATACCATCTTATCTAGTCTGGGGTTTAGTTCCAGCCGTTGGCATTTTGGGGGGTAGTGCTTTTTGGTTGGGGCGCAGAAGTAATGGAGTTATGACGAGTATTGGCGATGTTGTGGAGCCGGAGGATGAAGTTATAGATTTGCCAGGTGTGGAGACAGTAGTATTAGAGGAAGCTACTGTCGATCGGGTACATTCAAAATCTGAATCTGAATCGGTGCGGATCGATCGATAAACAATATTATTCTGTCGAGAGCCGTTACATAATGATAGGACTTTGGTACGATGTTTAAGTGGTTAATGCTTTGGGGAGCTACACAAACAGCACTAATAACAATCATTGAAAATTGGAAAGACGATCCCGAAACTTTGTCATGTTTGAAAAATCTCGCGCAACAGCATGATGACTGGGATGTTGAAGATACAATTGTTGAAGCAGAGGCACAAAAGCGGCAAAACAATTCAGATATTTTGCCTTGGCTCAAAGATGATTGGGACTTTCGAGAGATCTTAGTAAAAGCGATCGCAAAATGGTGGCATAACGATCCAGGTACGTTACCTTGGCTCAAAGATCTCGTCAGACATGAGCATAATGAATATGTTAAACGATATACTACCGCAGAGATATTACGAGATTGGGAAAGCGATCCGCATATTATGCCAATTCTTCCTTTAGTCAAATATGGAAGTAGACAATATATTCGATGTACAGCAGTAGAAGTCGTCGCTAAATACTGGAAAAACGATCGGGACACTCTGCCTTGGCTCAAAGAAATTGCCCTGCAAGCAGATTATAGGTGGTTATGTGATGCGATATTAGAAGCAATTGCCCAGGGTTGGAGAAATGACCCCAATACTTTGCCTTGGCTCAGACAAATAGCTCAAGAAAGTAAGGATTCAATTATCGTATGTGCCGTAGCAGAGACCATAAAGCAAAGCTGGAAAGATGAGCTAGAAACATTAGCTATTCTCAAGCACCGCGCTCAATACGATAATGAGAAATATTTTCTTCGTTGTGTAATGGTAGAAGCCATCGCACATGCTTGGAGAGATAATCTACATACATTACCCTGGCTCAAGGACATAGCTCAAAATGCCGATGATTGGCATGTTCGAGGTGCTGCGGCACAAGCTTTACTTCAAGGCTGGAAAGACGATATAGACACTTTATCAATCATTAAGCACCGCGTTCAATATGATTGGGACGATCGTTATAGATGTCTTTTGGTAAAAGATATCGCTCAAGTTTGGAAAAACGATTCAAATACTCTGCCCTGGCTTCAACAGATGGTACAAAATGGTATCCAAGATGGTCTTGCAATCGAGGAAATTATCCGAGGTTGGAAAGATGAGCCAGCTATTCTACCCTGGTTTAAAGAACTAGCAAAACACAGCGATAATGAGTTTGTTAGATGTGGAATAGTACGAGTTTTAGCTGAAGAGTGGCAAGATGAACCAGATAACTTGCCTTTTTTTAATGACATCATTCAACATGATGATAGTTGGAGTGTTAGACTCAATCTAGTGATGTCAGTAGATATATATTACAAAAGCAGTCCAGATGTTTTATCTACATTTAAGAAATGTGCTCAACAAGATAGTCATTGGATTGTGAGAAATGCAGCAGTTAACGCACTGGTGGAACGTCGGCAATATAAACAGGATATATTTACATTCTTGTATTGTCTTACTATTGACGATCCCTTTCAGCGGCAGGGATTTGGTGAAAGCAACCCTCGTCTAACCGCATTGAAAGCTATCTGCAAAAACCATCGAGATCGAACTGAAGAAATACTAGAGTTATTAGTCGATCGCGCCGAAAATGATTCTGACGAACAAGTCAGAGAATTTGCCGCAAAAAGATTGGCTATCTGGAAAGGTAGAATATCGTAATGGCGGTGATACAATTGGGTATCGATCGATTGGACTAATATCGCTCTTCCGCCAGATTTAGAATTATTTGAGTGTCTTTATGTCTCATGATATACAGGTAAGTTTAATCGATTACCCTAACCAATTTTCTAAATCCTCTACCACCTGAAAATCTAATCGATCGAGAGGTTAGATTTATGGAGAACGATATCGAGGCTAACAAAACAGTCGAGTTCGGAACGATGGATTTCGATCGGATTGCCGGAAGGATCTAGAGCAATAATGAGATCGTCCGCTCGAAGGCGATGGATTTGCCATAGAGCATTAGTCGGATAGAGATCGCCTTGACTGTTGCCATCATCGCATCTTACCACCCGATACTGACAGCTAAGATCTTCGTTCGCGACGCGTCCCCTTTGGGGAATCAATTCGATGGCGATCTGGCATCTAATAGCGAGTTTATCTGGTACTAGCAAGAATCGATCGGCTAAATCATTTGGCAACCAAATCAAGTCCCAGTATTGAGAATAGATTAACATTCCTGCCTTAGTCAGTACTGTAACCCATAATCGGATTATCTTTTGAGTAAGTTAGATATTTTTAAAGAAACAAAAAAAGTAGAGTCTATCGAGGCAAAAATAAAAACAGCGGTGATAACTACTTTGTGAATCGGCTTTGTTATTTTATCGCAACTTCTGTATTTTTAGATGTCTGTCGAATTTCACCTGAATTTCATCATGCTTGTGTATTGTTAGAACCAGTG
>NZ_JANLWO010000621.1:0-7139 GCF_031364565.1 Chamaesiphon sp. OTE_20_metabat_361 | reverse complement strand
CAGTATAAGATCGCTCTACTTCATTGTGACGGACATAATGGTAGGTTCGCTCGGTTTTCCATGTGCCGACACAAGCCGAAAAGAAGTCTTCAATTTCTAGCATTTTTTAGCGATTTTGCTGCGCGACTGGAATTCTATTTTAGCAAGGTTAACCCAGGTAGATGAGTTCGATCGAGCAATCTAGGCGATTAGGTTGCTGCGTAGCATCAAAGGATAATGCCGATTGCGATCGAGCTTAATTAAATAGCGATCGAATAATAACTGCCACCTACTCTGTGAGTTAAATTACTTCTATATCATTAATTAATAATTAAGATTGCAATTCTTAGGAAAAGTTAAATAATTCAGCAATAAGTTAACAAATTCAGATTTATTCTCTAAGATCGAGGTGAATTACAATCAGGTATGAGATGGAATCAATCCAGCAACAGATTAGTACCTTGACCCGCAAGGTCGATCGAGTCTATCAGATTATCGATCGATTGAATCAACAGTTCGAGCTAATCGAGCCACATGTAATTAGCGAAAAAACATCGATCGAGCGCTCACTCAACCGTGAGGAGTTACAACCAGCCAGCGGCGAGATCCGGCGCTCCCAACCTGCTAATTACCGCCGCAATGGCTATGCCGATCTGCCTACTGGTGCCAATTATCGGCACGATACATCTGAATGGGTTATCGCCCAGCAAGATGTACTCATCGATAGTGGCGGTGTCGAAATCAGCCAACACCAAATCAAAGAGCAAGATCTAGCGCCGCAAATTCAAATCCAGCGCCTCACCGCTCAATTAACCGCTGCCTACAACCGGATTGCAGCTCTAGAAGAACAGTTGCTCGCCAAGCGGTGGAAGTAGTTGTCAATTGCATGAGCGATCCGACAAATCAGTAATTGTACCGATGGATGGCTACTCGCTGTGTTGAAAATACGATCGGTTCAGACACTGGCTCTGTCGATATTGGCGTCTCTACATCTGCCCGACATCAGCGCCCCAATTGAGGACATCTCCTGACTCATCGTCACTCGATCGGTAATATGGCAGATGCGCTAGTCACAAATTATGCGGATGCAGATTGCGTCATATACTGATTTTACTTGTATGGAATAAATAGTTGTAGTAACCTTGGCAATGTGACCCAAGTCGTTGGCGTAGCCTCTCATGAGAGAGAATCGCCAATCTTAGTTATTGCCAATAGTTATCGAATTGCTAGATTCGATCGCATTTTCGTGACCAAATCGCCAAATATGTGGGAATTGGGATCGGCATAATTACTAACTACTATAATCTATTGTATATACAATTATAACCAGATGAACAAACAAATCTTAGTAACTGGTGGGGCTGGTTATATTGGCTCCCACACGATCGCCCAATTGGGTGATGCTGGATATGAGATTGTGGTATATGACAATTTATCTACAGGTGCTAGCAGTGCATTGACCTATGGGACACTCGTCCTGGGCGATTTAGCCGATCGACAACAATTGAGTCAAGTATTTGCTAATTATAACTTTGATGCGGTCTTACATTTTGCTGCCAGTATTTCTGTGCCAGAATCTGTCATCAAACCACTGGATTATTACAGCAACAATACCGCAAATACCCTCAATTTGCTCCACTGCTGCGATCGATTTGGCGTCAATAAACTGATATTTTCTAGTACTGCGGCAGTCTACGGACAACCCAAAGTCAACCCGATTACCGAAGCCACATTACCCGAACCGCTCAATCCTTACGGCAGTTCTAAACTGATGAGCGAACGCTTAATCCGCGACTATGCGCTGGCATCCGATCTGCGCTATGTCATTTTACGGTACTTCAATGTTGCTGGTGCCCAGATGAGTGGGAAGCTCGGACAATCGGGCAAAAAAGCTACTCACCTCATCAAAGTCGCTTGTGATGCTGCTTTAGGTCAACGTCCGCACATGAGCATCTTTGGGACTGATTTTGACACTCCTGACGGTACGGGCATCCGCGACTATATTCACGTAGACGATCTCGCCCGCGCTCATGTCGATGCACTGGCGTATCTCAATGTCCCTCAGCAACCCAGTCAGATTTTAAATTGCGGCTACGGACAAGGTTACAGCGTCCGTCAAGTCATCGAAACAGTCAAAGAGATTTCGGGTGTAGATTTCCAAGTCATTGAAGCCCCACGCCGCGAAGGCGATCCTGCTTGCGTAATTGCCGCCGCCGCTCAAATCGGGCAGACGCTGGGCTGGAAACCACGCTTCAACGATCTCGAAACGATCGTGCGTAGTGCCCTAGCCTGGGAAAAGAAGTTAATTGCGAGTGTACCCGTCGGAGAGTTAGTTAAATAACCCAAGTCGCTACCTATAACCTCAGCGGTTAGAAACCGCTGCTCGTAATACAAAGTCCGCCTACGCGGACTAATTTATTAGTCCGCGTAGGCGGACTTTGCAGCATTAGCCGCGACTTGAGTCGCAGGCATTCTATCCGGTAGCAACTTAGGTTAAATAACTGTGGTGGAAGCACAGGAATACCCTAACTCGATTAATTTGCTATGGTTAAATCAGAACTGAGCACGATTCTTGTTCCGAGAGGCTCCGCCAACGAGCTAATTGCTTTGACACCAGCTAGGTGAAACAATCTCAGCTAGCTGGCGTCACTGAGCATATCGACCAAACAGAGCGAAAGTATTAAATTGTTTGGATCTTTACCGTTTTATCCGATTAGAACTAAAGGAATATTACCGATGCAGTTTAAGAAAATCTGTGGTTCGATGTTCGCAGCGATTGTCGCGCTCGAATCGACTCAAATGATGCCAGCTTCAGCCCAGCTAGTGCCCGAACCGTGGGTAACAGTCGGTAGCAAAAATGGCACTGTTAGCTATGGTGCTGGTGTGAAGGTGTTCGATCTCGGTGCCGAGATTGCCACATCTGAAGGCACTACAGGAGTTGACGTGCTCAAGTTCTTTGGCTTCCCGATTGTCTCTCCTTATGCTGGATTAGGTATTTATGGTGACAAAGGTGTCGCTTATTCTGGTGGCGTTCACTTCACTCCACCTGGTAATACCTTTTATGGACTTGGCTATCATTCTATTCGGGGAATTAACGGTCAAGTTGGCATTAAGTTCTAGAACTAGTTGCTTCCTTGGTGGTGGTGTGAAGTCAATGCTACCTGACAACACCACTTTTGAACATCAAGATCGTTTCCGACTGTACATTAACGATCTTGGCATCGAGTTCTAGAAAATAATAGAGGATCGGGTAAGTTTTTTACACCCATAATCCCTGTCCCCTACCACCTTTTCTTTGCTCATGTTATTAAACTCTATACAACGTCAAAAATTAGATGGTGGTAACGATCGCGAATTCTATAATACGCCGCGATTTGTTACCCACGTCGATGAAGGATTTATCGATCGATTGACGACTCTCTACCGCGAACGGCTCCAGCCGAATACGCGGATCTTTGACATGATGAGTAGTTGGGTATCGCATTTACCCAGCGAGCTGAAATTTGAATTCATCCAAGGACATGGTTTAAATGAAAAGGAATTAGCTAAGAATCCGCGATTCGATAAGTACTTCGTTCAAAATCTCAACCAAGATCTCAAATTGCCATTAGCAGATGCGAGTTTTGACGCAGTGTTAAATACTGTTTCCGTCCAATATCTTCAGTATCCCGAAGCAATTTTTGCGGAAGTATATCGAGTTCTCAAGCCTAACGGACTTGCAATCTTCAGCTTTTCCAATCGGATGTTTTATAACAAAGCGATCGCGGCTTGGCGCGATGGCAGTGAAACCGATCGAGTCGAATTAGTCAAGAGTTATTTTAACTCAGTCTCTGGATTTAGCACCCCAGAAACGATCGTCCAAGTCAGCCAAGTTCCCGAATTATTGCGCTGGATGGGTGCTGGTGGTGGCGATCCTTTCTATGCAGTCATCGCTCAAAAAAATGGTTAGAAAAATCCTAATTTGACTGATAATTAGGCGATTGCTTTTATCCGAAATATTGACTCCAAATTTAGTTCTTAGCGGGCGGGCATGAAGCTGAGCAATCCTACAGATTAACTTTGCGGCTAGGAACTCAAATAGGATTGCTATAATTGCTTGCGAATTCGTGACGATCGTTTGAGACAAGCGTCATCGTACCTGTACTTAGCGATCTTTACGACTTTTATTAATTGCTGCACCTACATCTTTAATAATTCCCTGCCAGCCAGCGATAACAATTGGCATCAGCCAAACAAACAAAGCCATAACTGAATTGAGATGTGCTTGGGCGGCATTTGCCGTCACAGTGGCATCCAGATACAGCGTAGCCGCCGCGATCGCTAGGCCAATCGCGCAAGTAAAAATAAAATAAATACCTGTTTTGCGGCTGGATAAGATTAATAAAGAAATCGTCAGACCGATCGCCCCAAATAGAAAATTACCAATGATTAATTCATTAATTAGTTGATAATTCTCCTTGCCGACGATCGCATTGTAGTCAATCCGGCGAAAATATTTATATTCATTTAGCAACCAGATAGTGACATAAATGAGATAGAGATACCGATGAATATTTTTCATAATCAATGGCTATCCTGGATACTAATCCAAGCCATGCGTATGTGCATAGCTCCAGACCGTATTTTCGAGTAGCATTGTCACTGTCATCGCCCCCACTCCACCCGGTACGGGTGTAATCCAACTCGCAATTTCTTTCACCGCGTCAAAGTCTACATCGCCCACCAATCGGGACTTCCCGGTAGTCGAATCGGTCAGCCGATTGATGCCGACATCGATAACTACCGCTCCTGGTTTCACCATTTCGGCAGTAATCATTTGGGTTCTACCGACCGCCGCGACCAAAATATCTGCTTGACGGCAAATAGCCGCTAGATCGGGCGTGCGGGAATGGGCGATCGTCACTGTAGCATCGGCAGCTAATAACATTAATGCCAAAGGCTTACCCACCAGAATACTCCGACCGACCACGACTGCATGTTTGCCGCGAACATCTAGCTGATATTCAGCTAATAAGCGCATCACGCCCCCTGGGGTGCAGCTTTGCAGTCCGGGTTCTCCTCTGACCAATTTGCCCAAATTGAGGGCGTGCAGACCATCGACATCCTTATGGGGCGCGATTTCATGGAGGAGAGCAACTGAGTCAAACCCATCGGGTAATGGTAATTGGACTAAAATCCCATCGACGCGATCGTCAGCATTGAGTTCGTGGATGATTTCGGTGAGTCGTTCCTGAGTGACATCGGGGGGAAAATGCTGTCCGAACGACCTAATCCCGACTTTAGCACAGGCTTTTTCTTTACCGCCGACGTACGCCGCACTGGCGGGATTATCGCCGACCATTAATACGGCCAGTCCCGGCGGGCGACCGATTTGGGGCTGTAATTTACTAATGTGGACTTGTAAAGCATCCTGCATCTTGAGTGCCAAGGCTTTACCATCGAGAATTTGACCGGGACTGAGGCTCATAACTATTTTGGCTGGTGAAGTGGGTATGATGACAAGTAGGAGTCGGTCGGAGATTGCCGCTAGATTGGCACGGCGCGATCGGGAAGATCGATCGTACCTGTTTCCCCCGAACCGATGAGGCTAAAACTGATTTGATATAATCATCAATATATAGCATCGATGCTGATGCTCGGATTCGCTTAGCCCTCAGTTCAGATCCCAAATTTCCGATCGAGATATGCGTCAAATTGCCGTTTAACTTTTCGAGATTTTTAGTTTACGCTAGCGATCGAGAGCAATTTGAGTTGGGGAAGTAGAAATCGCCTTCTACCGCTACTAGCAGTCAATGCGATCGAGCTGGTAACTCGATGAGCCAACCATATTTTCCGTCTTTAAATCTATACTTGTTGAGACCCGATGAAAATTACACTGATTAGTTCTACGCTTGAGGTTGGTGGTGCAGAACGAGTCATGTCAATCATTGCCAACTATTGGGCAGCTAGAGGCTGGCAGATTACCATTCTCTCCCTCGATGATGGTTCGTCGCCACCATTTTACGATCTCGACAAGCGGATTGAGTATCGATCCTTGAGTATCGACCATCAAGATGCTTATAAATTAGCTAATTTCGGTCGTACTCTCAATCAGATCCGCCGCCTCAAAAAAGCGATCGTCGCTAGTCGTCCCGATGTGGTAATTAGCTTTGTAAATACTATCAATATCATGACACTTTTGGCGACCTGGAGCCTCAAGGTACCGACGATCGTCAGCGAGCATGTCTATCCAGCTTTCGGCGGATTGAGCAAAATCGGTCAATTTCTTCAAAAGTGGACTTATCGCCGTGCTGCCCTAGTCAACGTCAAGACTCACAGTGGCTTAGCTTTTTTCCCGAGTTCTCAAGGCTATGAGACAGTCGCGATCCCCAATCCAGTTGCCCTTCCAGAGTCCGAACCGATCGAGTCGCAACTATTTACCGACGATCGACATCTGCTGGCGATCGGCAAATTAACCCACCAAAAAGGTTTCGATCTCTTAATTAAAGCCTTCTCTCAAATCTGCGATCGCCATCCCGATTGGACTTTGACGATTTTAGGCGAGGGGGAGATGCGTGCCGAACTTTCAGATTTATGCGCCCAATTACAACTTGACGAGCGGGTATTTCTCCCTGGTAATGTCCGAAATATCGATGCTCATTTACGCAAAGCCGATATTTTTGCGCTCGCCTCTCGATTTGAGGGTTTCCCAGTCACTTTATGCGAAGCGATGGCTTGTGGTGTCCCCGTAATTGCCGCTGATTGTCTCAGTGGCCCCCGTGAAATCATCCATAATAATATCGACGGGCTACTCGTCGTACCGGAGAATGTGGATGCGTTGGCAGTTGGCTTAGATATTCTGATGTCCGATCCTGGCAAGCGTCAGTACTTTTCTTACCATGCGCCTAAAGTCGTGGACAGGTTTGGGGTAGAGCCAGTTATGGCAATGTGGGATAATGCGATCCGGCAGGTGGTGGGTAATCAGGGGTAAAGGGTAAAGGGTAAAGGGTAAAGGGTAAAGGGTAATGGGTAATGGGTAAGAGCATGTTTGTCTCGCATTTTCTAGCTGCTTTCTGGCACCGCCTCCGATTGAAATCGGGGCTTGTGATGCAAAGTCCGCCTCCGCGGACTGTTTAATCAGTCCGCGTAGGCGGACTTTGCATCATGAGCAGAGACTTCAG
>NZ_JANLWO010000555.1:0-4761 GCF_031364565.1 Chamaesiphon sp. OTE_20_metabat_361 | reverse complement strand
GATCTGCCCCTGCGGACTTTATTCGAGCGACAAACGATCGCCGATCTCGCCGAGACTGTAGTTCAGCATCTAGCTGAAGACACCGAGGATGACGAGATGGCAAGGATCTTAGCCGAATTGGAGCAGGTTTAATTAAGTAATAAGTAATAAGTAATAAGTTTGTTTTTGAGACAGAGATTCAAACTTACTCCCCTCTCCCCACCCTGCCGTGCATACACAAGTCCGTTTGAGTTGATGCGTAGTCCTTTGACCCCACCCCAGCCCTCCCCTTGCCAAGGGGAGGGAGCGAGAGCTACCCCTTGGCAAGGGGGGGTTGGGGGGGTAAATCAACCTAAAACGAAGTCTAGCCGAATTGTGTATACACCGTAGCCTTATAAAAGGGAGGTTCGGTGGGGGAAAGATCTATGGCAGTAATTTAGAGAATTGGTATAGACCTGTTTATCTGGATGTTTGTAACTCCGCGATTTTCTTGAGCATTTGTTGATATTTTTGGTTATCTTGACGATCGAGGTACAATTTAGCTGCCGCTTGTAAATCGATAATGGCGCTTTGTTTCTCCCCTGTAGCTATTTTAATTAAACCGCGATGGTAATAAGCTTGGGGTAGATTGCGATCGAGACCGATCGCGGTATTTTGGTCGAGCAAAGCTGCTGGATAACGATTGAGTTGGTAGGATGCCGCGCCGCGCGAGCTGTAATAAACAGCATTTTTATTACTTAATTGAATCGCTCGATCGCAATCACTAATTGCATCGTCAAATTTGCCGATTTGGAATTTGAGAGCGCACCGATTACCGTAGGCGAAATCTGACTGAGGCGTGAGGCTGACAGCTTTATCGAGATCGATAGTTGCTTTGAGTTTATCGCCTAATTTAGCATAGGCAGAGCCTCGATAAATATAAGCTTCGACTTTTTTGGGATTGAGGGCAATTGCCGCACTCAAATCGGCGATCGCGCCTTGAGACTCGCCCATTAATAACTTACAAGTGCCTCGCCAGAACTTAGCTGTCGCTGACTTGGGATTGAGGGCGATCGCTTTGGTAAATTCGACGATCGAGCCAGGTAAATCGGCTTTAGAGACGCGCTCGAATCCACTTAAAATAAAATCATCAGCTTTAGGTGAAGTAGCTCTAGCCACGATCGGACGACTGCCGATCTTTAAGCCCAATTTAGTCGCTAGTTGCTGAAAAGTATTAATCGGAATGCCCAGATTAAATCCGGTTTTGACCCGAATGTTCGGATCGATTTCTGAGATCGTAATTTTGGTATCGACATCGCCCCGACCGTGGATGGCAATCAATTCACCACGATCGTTAAATACACCCCCACCGCTCATTCCGGGCAAAGTATTATTACTATAAATCAGGGCATAACCATCTTTTAATGGTCTACTGCTATTGGCAGTGATTTTACCATCAGTAAAACTAAAAATTGACAGATCGATCGCCACAGTACTGCTAGGAAATCCCGACACATAGGCAGTCGTCCCCTCGGTAGAAGCATTGGCATCTCCCAATTTGGGCACGGCATAGCGGAAGTCGCTCCTAAATCTGACTACGGCAAGATCTACCCCAGGGAGGGTTTCGATCGATTCTGGTGATAGTTGATAGCGGCGATTGTCAAAGGTAATGGCGGTGTATTTGCTGCGCCGATCTTTGACGACGTGAGCAGCCGTCAACACGAGATATTGCCCGCCTTGCTGTTGAATAATTTGTCCCGAACCCTGGGATGTGTCGCTTTCAATCTTGACTGTCGCCCCTTTAGCAATCCGTGCTACCTCGGTTGCTGATAGCCCCAGACTAGCCGTGGCGTATAGGACGATCGTGCTGCCAATGGCAAGAGACACTAATTGATTTAAGTAAGACATAACAATGGTTCTGACTCAGATCTGTGATATTTATTTGCCTCATTCTACGCAGCGGCGGCTCGTGATTACCGATAACTACGGGAAAATTTACCGAGCAATCCTAGATCGTTTGGAGGGTTGCTTAGATGAGTGTCTTCGGTGCGTTACGCTGGCTCGATCGCACACCCTACGGTGTTATATTTGTGCCGCGACTGAAGTTATTGCCGCTTACTGAGCCAAAAACGCGACTAAATCTGCTAATTTATCCCATGCCTTACCGCTACTGAGTACCGTTTGAGCGATCGCGATCGCCTGTTGATGTGCGCCGATGGGTACGATGCCACCTATCTGCAATGCTAATCCGGCATTTAGCGCGACGACATCGCGCTGAATTGTCGTCCCTTTACCTTGCAAAATGGCGGTGAGAATCGCGGCATTTTCAGCAACATCGCCACCTTTGAGAGCGGTAATCGGTGCGGGCGTCAGCCCCAATGCTTGCGGATCGATACTAGTCAGTTCGACGCGTCCGTCGGTCAAAATTGCCAAGTCCGTCAGATCGCCCAAGCCTGCTTCATCTAAGCGTTCGCGCCCGTGTAAGACGATCGCTTGGCGCGTGCCTAAAAGCCCAGTAGCGGTAGCCATCGTTTCGAGTAAATGGGGCGTACCGATGCCGATAACTTGCCCCGTCGGACGGAGGGGATTGACAAGGGGGCCGATCGCGTTAAATACTGTCCGAATCTTCAATTCTTGCCGTAAGGGTGCCACTGCTTTGAGCGCGGGATGCCAACCCGCCGCAAATAGAAAGGTAATCCCGACTGCATCTAGCGCAGCGGTAACGCGATCGGGGGGAGCTGAGAGCTTGACGCCCAGAGCCTCCAATACGTCCGCAGAACCGACGCGACTCGATGCCGACCTACTACCATGTTTGGCGACTTTTACCCCGGCTGCTGCGGCTACAAACGCCGCTGCGGTGGAGATATTAAATGTCGCGGCTCCATCGCCGCCCGTCCCACAAGTATCGATGACGGGAGTGGGATGCTCGATCGATCGAGATTGTAGCACCTGTGCCATTCCCGCTAACTCGGCTGCGGTAATTTTTTTGGCTTCCAGTGCCGTTAAAATTGCCCCAGATAGCACTGGAGAAATCTCATCTTGTAACCAGCCCTGCATCAGCCTAGTGGCTTGTTGCTGGCTGAGTGATTGCTTGTCTAGCAGTTGCTGGAGTATTAATGACCAGGCGATTGGAGTGGTGGGGTTAGGAGAGATGCTCATGAGCCGCGCGATCTGGATAAGTACTGAATCTTATCATTTCCACTCGCTCTTCTTACCAATCGATGTCCGATCGCGCATTACGGAATCAGAGGGTGTCTGAAAAGTCCCAGATTTGGTAGCCTAGCGATTGAAATCGCGGCTACTGTACAAAACCTGCCTACGCAGGTTGCAGAAAACTTCGGTCTGTGTTTGCCACGATCGCGGCGGTTTTAAACGTTAGCAGCTTTTCAGACACACTCTGAGAACCGAACACTTAGAAGTAGTTTTGGTGTAAACGTAGCGAACTAGACATCGAATGGCTACGACGTTCGATGTCAGCGTAAAATAAGACTCAAACAATACGTCATAATTTAATTATTTACTCCCAAGTGAAAGGATAGGAGTGCCCATACCAGATTCGGACTCATAGCTCTCATTTAAATTGGTAACTGCATTATGAAGAGAATTCCCTTATATTTACAGATTGTTATTGCTTTAATTATTGCTGTCATCGTTGGTGTGCTTTTGGGAGCGGGCAAGCCGATTTTATCAAAAGATATTATCGAACATTTGGCATTACCAAGTACTTTGATTCTTAAGGCACTCCGCACGTTAGCAACACCACTGATTTTCCTGGCGATTATTCATACATTTCTGACAGCCGAGATTCCGAGTAATTCTGGACGAAAGTTATCGATTTTGTTAGTCACCAATACACTCGTCGCGATCGGCATCGGGTTGCTAGTTGCCAATGGCTTGCGTCCGGGAGCGGGGGGACAATCTTTAGCCACTTCGTCAACTACCCAGAGTACCGTCAAACAACTCGATCCGTGGGGGTTGATTGCCGATATTATTCCCGATTCGATTCTAAAACCATTAGTAGATAATAATGTTATTTCCCTGATTTTTGTAGCCTTATCTTTTGCGATTATCCTCAGAGCGATTAAAACCGAACAAATCAAAAATAATCGGCAAGAATACCTATCGATAGAGCAAGGAGTCGGGATTTTATTTGAGGCAGTAATTGGGATTTTGCATTGGGTAATTGCCTTAGTGCCGATCGCGGTATTTGGGATTGTTGCTAAGACAATTGCCATTCAAGGATTTGCTCCATTTAAAGCATTAGGCTCATTTGTCGTAGCTGTCATCATCGCGCTATTGCTACAAGCAGCCTACTATCTCACCAGAGTCAAACTAGGCTCTTGGGTATCGCCAGTCCAATTTTTGACGGGTGGCTCCGCTGCTTTGATTACAGCTTTTTCGACTGCATCTTCGACAGCGACAATGCCCATTACCTTCAACGCCTTGATCGAAAAAGTTGGCTTGCGCGAGTCTTCGGCATCCCTGGGTGCGCTAGTCGGGAGTAACTTCAATAACGATGGGACTGCGCTCTATGAGGCGATGTCAGCGCTATTTATCTCTCAAGTACTAGGACAAAACCTCACACTGGTACAACAAGTCATGGTGATGCTCACTTCGATTGTGGCATCTGTGGGGGCAGCAGGCATCCCCGAAGCGGGTTTGGTGACGATGACACTGGTATTTACCTCCGTGGGATTGCCGACAGAGTACATTGCCATTCTAATTACGGTAGACTGGTTTCTCGATCGCTGTCGAACGGCGATTAATGTGATGGGTGATATGACTGTCAGTGCTATTATCGAT
>NZ_JANLWO010000516.1:0-3652 GCF_031364565.1 Chamaesiphon sp. OTE_20_metabat_361 | reverse complement strand
TAACTGAGCCGATTGACGCCACGAAATACTTGTGCTTTCATTCTGGTTGAGATGGGGGTTGGGAGTTGGGAGTTGGGAGTTGGGGAGTTGGGGGGTTGGGGGGTTGGGACTAATGTTCGTTGGTGTCTTTATCTGGCGATTCTAATAATTCAAATAAGCCATCATCTAGTTCGTAACCTAACATTTGCGTCATAAATTTCAGCCGCGATCGATCCTCGATCTGGCGATGTTGCAGCCAATCTGTCAACAAAAACACTCGGTACATTACCCAGATTTCTAGAGCTTCAGGATTGTACTGAATCCCGTCTTTGCGGCTGAATTGATGGGGAACTAACATCGCCACATATCTGGCAAGTTCGCCCGCTTGCCAATCGAGGAGCAGTGGGAGGTATGGATAGCAGGCATCGAGACGGATAAACCACAGCCGGACTTCGGCGATTTCTGATAGCTCGCGCGGATCTTGGGGATCTCGATCGTATTCGATCGCGAGTGTTAAATCTAGGTCGAATTGTTTAGCCTCAGTCGCCAACCAGCGATCGATCGATGGCGCAATCTCTGATAAGTCCAGGCTCAGGAGTGCTCGATCGCTAATCTTCAAAGTCGTCATATTCTCAAGTTGTTATAAATTTGACAAGTAGCAAATATCTAACGGCTACTAACCGTAGTTTCAAAGATCGCTAATGATGTTATTATTTGGCAACAAATCCCTGTGTCTGTACTTTAACAGAGATTTGACAGCCAGTTATTAGCCTATGGCTATACAATTTCATGCGACTCAAACGACTGAGAACGGCAATCGCCGTTGGCATAGGCTCTCTGCGCAGGCAGACGCTTCGCGAATGGAACGAGGTTCAACCGACAAGTGAAAATACTTAAAATGTTGGCAATCGCTGCTAAGTTTGTCAAACTATTAAAATAAGGTGAGTAAAACACTAATAATTTCAAATTTGTGGTATCTATATTGTCAAATATAGACAGTGTATCTGCCTAGCTCTCAATCTTGAGTAACTTAAGTAATAAGGATTATCGTCAATTTCGAGTGAGTAATATCTAGATTTTAACTATAAAAGACATTTTTACAGTCGCACTAACAACTTATATTTATTTATTAAAACAATAATGCAAGACAGCAAGCATAACAAAATTGAGGCGCAGTTAAATACCCTCTGGCAAAAATTCCGATCGCCACAAACCACAGCGAACCATTCGGCAACTTCTGTCGAAGTCAAAGGTCATCAAATCGAGAGCGATGGCGAACTAACGCATAGGGGTAGCTATCTGCCTGCTGACGATCCAGACGACGATCGGTTGGAAGTATCCGCAATTAGGAATATTCCCGATCGCGACTTATTTACTGAGCTTGTCGCACCGATTAGCAAGCTGAATTTACCTACTGTCACGCTCGATCCGCTGTCGGCATTTTGGGCCGTATTGGCGGCGATGGTGGGTGGTACGGGGATTACTAGTTACCTATTGCTGATTGCAGTACCGCCAACGCCAAGTTGTCAAGGGGTAATTCCCGTCTCGACAGATAGCGAGCGGCTGTACTGCGCTCAAGTCGGTGCTGAAACTAAAGAAATTCCCAAGCTGCGTAGTGCGATCGAGCTAGTTAGAGGCTGGACAGATCGACACCCACTTTATGGGGAATCCCAGCGGCTGCTCAAATCCTGGTCGGAAGACCTGATCCGGATCGGGCGCAAGCAGCTCAATGAAGGCAAGATCCAAAGTGCGATCGCGACGCTGAAAATCGTCCCCACGACCAGCCCCAGCTACGATAGCGCCCAAGAATCGATCTCCAAGTGGTCGCTGCAAGCTCAAGACAGTGCCAAAATCGATGGTCAATTCGATCGCGCCATGCAGACTGCGGACTGGAATCAAGCCTTTGTGGTCTTGCAAACCGTCCAGAAGATGCGTGGCAGCTATTGGAGCAGCTTCAAGTACGATAAAATGTCTGCTAAGCTCGCCCGAGAGCGTGACGCTTGGGATAAACTTCAAGAGGCGAAGGATACGCTGGTAAACAAAGATAGCGATGACTACAATACCCGCGCCAAGCGGATCGAACTCGCTGTCAAAGCCGCTGGTAAAAGGGAACAAATCGCCGAACCACCATTACCTAACGATCCAGCGCCGATCGTCGCGGCGCTGAAACTGGCAAACAAGATCGACTCTACGACCTATGTCTATCAAGAGGGGCAAATCCTGCGGAGTAAATGGAGCAAGCATTTAGTCAACCTGAGTATCAGCGCGTACAAAGCGCAGAATTTTAATGAGGCGATCGCGATCGTCCAAAAAGTGCCTCAAGACACGTCGGTCTATGCCGAAGCACAAGATTGGGTCAAACTCAATCGGGCGCATGTCTGGGCGGGTAAGCGACACATGCTAGCGATGATGGATGCGATCGCCCAAGTCAAAAAAATCCCCAAAACTAGCGCGATTTATACCATAGCTCGCACCAAACGCTCCAACTGGGAAGGAATGCTCAAGCACCAAACCCAATTCCAGTGGGCAAAAACGATCGCCAGCTTCCAGCAACCTGCTACTCTATCACTCGCAATCCAGACTGCCAAACAGATTCCCGCTCAAAGTGAAGTCGGTCAATCCATCCAAAGTGAGATCTCGACTTGGAATCGCCAAATTGAAACCATCGACAATCGGATTATCTTGGCAAAAGCCAAACAAATCATCAGTAAAGGTGAATCCCTCGCAAACCTCAAAGCCGCCGTGCGGTTAGCTGGAAAGATTACCGAAGATCGACCATTGGGTGAAGAAATCGTCGGCTATGTTGCCAACTGGAATGAAAAAATACAGACGATCGAAGACCGTCCGATCCTTGCCAATGCGATGGCGCTAGCTAGTAAAGGTAATTTTACTCAAGCCGTGGCGATCGCAAATCAGATCGCTCCGGGGAGAGCGCTTTATCAAGATGCTCAATCCCAAGTCCGTTACTGGAACCTCGAACTACAAGAAATTGCCGATCGCCACACCTTAGATCGTGCTATTAGTATTTATCGGCAGGGCAAGATTACCAGCGCGATCGAGCTTGCTGCCACCATCGGTCGGCGCAGTCTGATTTATAGCGATGCTCGTGCCTATGTCGCTGATTGGCGAATGCTGCTGACACCACGTTCGGCACGTAACTAGTCGATAATTAAGTTGCCACTGGCTACATGAAAAATATTCAGATTTCGCTGTGGGACGAGCGGGAGACTCACATCCTACAGCAGTGGCAATTTTTTCCACCCACACCAATTCAGATCGGGCGATCGCCAGAACGGGAGATCGCGATCGATCGACCGTCGATTTCGCGGCTGCACGCCACGATCTCCTATACCAGCTTGCGGCAAGGTGGGGGCTACTGGGAACTCAGCAATCAAGGCACCAATGGGACTTTAGTTAACGATCTGTCGATCGAGCGGGTATTATTAACTACTGGCGATCGGGTCAAGGTCTCGCCTGAAGGCGCATTACTGACGATCGAGCTAGATGTTGTCGCGAGCGCCCCGAGCGCCCCCCCCAGCCCCGTCCAGCCAGCAATCTGCAAACATTCAGACAATCCACCCAACATTCTTTTTTGTCAGCACTGCGGCGAACCGATCGCCTTCAGTCATGAGATCCACCAATATCAGATCCTCAAAACCTTGGGACAAGGTGG
>NZ_JANLWO010000500.1:0-7811 GCF_031364565.1 Chamaesiphon sp. OTE_20_metabat_361 | reverse complement strand
ATTCCCTCCGCTTCAGCGATTATCTGTATCGAGCTGCCAGATGCCCACACGGCGATCGCCATTGGGAGTAAACTGCAACAATTGGGAATTTTTGCCCCCGCCATCCGCCCGCCCACCGTCCCTACGAGCCGAATTAGACTCTCACTAATGGCGACTCATCAACAGTCACAATTAGCGCAATTAGCCAATGCGCTCGCCCAAATATTTTGCGAACCTAAATAAGCTAAGATATGGTTAAAATTTGTCCGCGCTCGCGCTACTAGCTCACAGCTATACTAGACGGCTCTCCTGCTATTTTGGGGAAATAGCTTACTTAAACATCAATCGCTCGTGCCATCAAAACCCCTTTCCCCCTTCCCCTTTCCCCCTTTCCCCTCCTAAACTACCCTCTTTTCAGTTTTGGCAAAACCAAACTCCCGCTTCGATTTTGAACAAGCAAATCAGGTTACTAAACAATTAGTAAACCAGATGCCCCCGTGGTTGCGACTGTCGTTTATCCGAAGTTGGGTGTTTTGGGCAATTATTACCCTCGGTATTTCTGGCGGCTTAGTATATCTAGCATTAGGCTTGCTGCTCAATCCCAAAGCAGTCCCCAATTGCCCCGAAATATTCGTCCCTATGTCTTCACCATCGCTACGGGTTTATTGCGGACAACTTGCCGCCAGCAAACAAACCTTACCAGACTTAGTAGCTGCCCTGAACCTAGTCAAAGATGTCGCCCCCAACGATCCGACACGCAACTATGTCGATAGCAACGTCCAACGCTGGTCGCTGGCGATTTTGAGATTAGCAGAAGCCAGTTATCAAGAGGGCAAATATGAAGAAGCGGTGAATGCTGCCAAGCAAGTCCCCACCAGTATTCCGGCTTATAAAATCGTGTCTAAACGTCTGGGACAATGGCAGGAAACTTGGGCAAAAGGAGTCGCACTCGATCGGGAAACTAGGGCATTATTAAATAGTTCCAAGTGGGTGAATGCTTACGCCGTCGCCGTCAGATTGACGCGCCTCAACAATCGCTACTGGGCGATGACTAAGTATCAAGAATTAGCCGATTTAGTCCAGATCGCTAAAGCTGATAGTGCCAAACTAGACGAAGCGCGGCAACTAGTCAAGAGTGATTCGGTCAAAACGCTGCTCAAAGCTGTCGAAATGGCAAATAAAATCGACCCCAAAAGTTTTGCACATACCGAAGCCAAAACTATTATCGACAAAGTAGCCATCCAAATGCTCAAGCTAGCGCGAGCAAAATTCGATAAAAACGACTGGCAGGGTGCGCTCGAAATTGCCACTCAAACCCCCGACGCGCCTACCACCAAAGCCGAACTCCAAGATCTCATCAGTTTCGCTCAAGCTCAGTCCCATACAGTCAATTCGAGTATCTCAGAACTAGAAACAGCTATCTCCCTCATTCAAGGCATCAAACCAGAGAGTTCGCTCTACCAAAAATCTCAGCAAGCTTCAGCCAATTGGCAACTTGAAATTCAGGATCTCGCCGCGCTCCAACATGCTCAGAGCTTAGCTAGTACTGGTACCGTCCGCGATCTCCAGATGGCAATTAGTGAAGTTCAGCGCATCCCCGCTAGCAATCCGCGCGGCAAAGAAGCCGCCAAAGTCGCTACCGAATGGCGCACTCAGATCGAAACAGTCCAGGATACACCATACCTCAAAGCGGCTGAAGCTTCAGCCGCTAGCGGTACCGTCCGAGGAGTCCAAAAAGCTGTCGCCCAATTAGGTCAAATCCGTCCGGGACGTGCCCTCTATCCCCAAGCACGACAAAAGATTCAACAATGGACTGGCGACTTGCAACGCGCCGAAGATGGGCCGATCCTCGCTCAAGCGGAAGCCTTGGCTAGCAGTGGCGATCTCGTTGGCGCGGTGAATATGGCGCAACGAATCGGTAGGGGACGCGCAATATCCGCTCAAAGTCAAGAACGGGTGAACGATTGGCAAGCCCAACTTCAAGCAACAGCGAATCTGGCTGCTGCTCAGAGATTAGCAAGTGGCGGTACGCCCGAAGCGCTACTCGGTGCCATCCAAGCCGCCGCTAGAGTACCCAAGAGTTCTTCACTCCGCTCCCAAGCCCGACTGGCAATGGATAACTGGGGGTCGCAAATGCTGGAAGTAGCTCAAAGCACCGCCACCAGCGATCTTCGCCGCGCAATTGCGATCGCCAAAGTCATTCCCTCAAATACTTCTTCCTACAGTGCCGCCCAAAACCTCGTCGAACAATGGCAGCTACAACTCAATCCTATTCCCGAACCGACCACATCGCCAACTGAGGAGAATAATGGTTTGATTGATTAGTGGATAGTGGATAGTGGATAGTGGATAGTGGAAGGTATGAGAAAAGATCGCACTTCGGCGTTGCTGAATTGATGTATGAAGCATAGATCTTGCCCTCATCCCCAACCCCTCTCCCAAGCTTGGGAGAGGGGAGCCAGAGCCGGAGGCGATGGCGGGACTGAAGAGCAAATCATACCTTAAATCAGCAACGCCCAACAGTCAAACGGCCAAATCCCTCTACTCCCCACTACTACTCATGGAAATTATTCAGATTCCCGTCCTCTCAGACAACTATATCTTCTTGATGCTCGATCGAGAGCAGAAAATTGCCGCAGTCGTCGATCCTGCCGAAGCAGCACCAGTACTCGCCGAACTCCATCGCCAGCAAGTCGAACTAGTGGCGATCTTTAATACCCATCATCATGGCGATCATGTCGGTGGTAATAAAGAATTAATCGCCGCCTACCCCAATCTGCGCGTCTATGGCGGTGCCGAAGATCGCGGACGTATCCCCGGACAACAAGTATACCTAGTCGATGGCGATCGCGTGGAATTTGGCGAGCGAGTTGGTGAAGTATTTTTCATCCCCGGACATACCCGCGCCCACATTGCTTATTATTTCCCGTCTGTCGAGAACGATGTTCCGGGCGAGCTATTTTGTGGCGATACGATTTTTGCTGGCGGCTGTGGACGACTATTTGAAGGAACTCCCGCTCAAATGGTCGGTTCGATAACTAAATTGCGTCAATTGCCCGACAATACCCGGATTTGGTGCGCTCACGAGTACACCTTGAGCAACCTCAAATTTGCCGTCACCGTCGACCCTGATAACCAAGAACTTCAGCAGCGCTTAGTTAGTGTCACCGCCGAACGCGAGCGGCTCATCCCCACAGTACCCACCAATCTCGGCTTAGAAAAACGCACCAATCCCTTTCTCCGTTGGGATACAGCCGCCCTCCAAGCTAGTGTCGGCAGTCATGACGCGATCGAAACCTTTGCTCGCATTCGCGGTCGCAAAGACCAATTTTAGTACCATCGATTAACGATCGGCGGTTATCAGCTAAGATGAAGGACATTTGATGTGTGTTGAGGTAAGGTAGATGAAATTTGGAGTACGGCAACGTGGGTACGTTCTAGTCGCGATCGCCGCTAGTTTGATGACAGTAGGCTGCACCGATAGCAAGATATCTCAGTGCGCAAACACGATTAAAGTTGTCAATCAGGCAGTAATCGACACTAAAAATATTAGCGAATCTGGCACCAAAGGCGACCTGCAAACCATTGCCAAACTAGTCGAAATTTTCGATCGTTCCGCCAAAGATTTAGAAGGGGTAAATGTTGAAAACGAACAACTCAAGACATATAAAAGTCAGTTCTTAACGATGTATAAAGGAGCGAACGAGATTGGTAAACAACTGATTGTGAGTATTCAAGAGAAAAAATCTACTAAGGTCAATGAAGGGTTGAGAAAATACACCAGTATTGTCAGTCCCGAACGCGATCTCGTCACAGGCTTGAATCAATATTGTCAGAAATCCGAAAAATAGTAGACAGCAGTTAAATTTAAGTAGATGTATGGTGGGCAGTGCCCACCATCTGGGTTTCAGACTTTACCAATCCAATAAATACTTGCCCTGACCTAAGTAGTTAAACGTAGGGTGGGCAGTGCCCACCATCTAGGTTTCAGACTTTACCAATCCAATAAATATTTGCCCTGACCTAAGTAGGTAAGCGCAATTTTTCAGAACATAGACTACGTCTGAAATCTAATTGGTGGGAACTGCCCACCCTACTGGGACGACTTTTACCCACAGTTTTAGTCGTGTCGTCCCACTACAAGATATCTTTACTGAAACCTAGATGGTGGGCAGTGCCCACCCTGCGAATATCTACAGAATATCTTTACGCAGCATTGAATCCAGGTAATAATTTTAAGAATTTAGCTTAATTAATGCTGGTAATTGCGATCGCGAATATCTATTTTTCATGTTTGACTTCGACAATCATGTGTACATTGCCGCGCGGTGAAAAATCAGCTCTCACCGTAATTTGATGCGGATCGGCAATTGCCACAAAATCATCTAAGATTTGATTGGTAACTTCCTCATGGGAAATATAGCGATCGCGATAACTATTGATATATAGTTTCAATGCCTTGAGTTCGACAACTTTTTGGTCGGGTACATAGATAATGCCGATCGTTGCAAAATCAGGATAACCAGAAAAAGGACATTTACAAGTAAACTCTGGCAAACTAATATCGACATTGTAGCGTCTGCCCAGCCGAGGATTGGGGAACGTAATCAGTTCGCCATTGATAATTTCCCGTTCCCCGTATTTCATTTCGCTGGGGGTGGTGAGTGATTCTGGATGCGCCTGAGTCATGATAATCGAGATCGGTTAATTATTGATGAACACTGCCCTTACCTCTGACTTTCAGAGCAAGATCGTACTTTGACAACAGGTAATCTACCCCGCGACAGATTAACGATAGAGGGCTAGTATAACTGAGTCAGCCTAACTAGTTTAAATCGTTTTCACCTTCCCAGTCAGTACAGGTATCGCTATTACAACCGTAAGGATAAATCCCGCAAACTAGCAGGTTGCCACCGTAGACAGAACCATTATAGTTGATACAACCCACACACGCCGGATGAACTGCTGGATCGGGCATCGGTCTGGTAGGGAAGGGCATGTCCCAGTTAATCGATGCGGATTCTTCAAAATCTAATTCTAAGTCTTGCCAGATTTCGGTCAGCACGGCTGTAAGTTCGTCCCATTGCAAAGTAAGGATTTCCTGAGCCTCAGTAGTAACTTCTTCAACAAATTCCGTGAGTTCGCGACCAATCTCATCAAACAGCACGGTTACATCTTTCAACATGGCGGCGATTTCGTTTTGCCATTCTTCCATAGCGAACACCTAGTAATTGTTGCGCGATCTAGATCTAGATTGTACTATTTTCTCCACAGGAGATCTGCTCACAAGTCTTGACATTTAGATAGAGTCGATCCTAAAGCTCAATTTTAGCATTCCCCGCGATCGAGATCTTTTTGCTATCTCACCAATATTTTCTGTACCAGTTGCGACAATTATTGCTGTTTGGAGCGAGTTCGATCGGGATTGGGTATGCTTGTTACTCATACCAAATACGGCTTGTAAAACCCACTAACCTCGCCCTCACCCCCAACCCCTCTCCCAAGCTTGGGAGAAGGGGAGCCAGAGCCGGAGGCGATGGCGGGGTGAGGGCACAAGGGATTTCGATCGCCAAAAAAGTCTTTGTAGAGCGGATTTGATATAACCGATCGATACGAGCAGATCCGGTGTTTCGGAAGATGGACATATTAAAAACGCACCGAGGAGCTTACCTTAGTGCATTTTCATTTTGCTAAATCTTGCTGATAAAGCAACAATTATTTCGTGCGATAATCTGGGTCTACCCAGCAACGCGGCAGGGGTTCGCCCGATGCAAATGCTAAATCCTGCTTAGCAAATGCTTCGGGATCTTGTTCTTCTTGACCTTCTTGAGTTTGTCCTTCGACCTCATTTCTGAGGGGATTAAACAGGTTGTCAAGATCGGTAATTTCAATGGTAGATGCAGAAACTTTGTTGTATAAAAACATATTGACCTCGGGTACGATCGATCCGTAATTTAATGTGAATTCTAGGTTCAAAGATAATCAAAACTATCTCGCTCATTCTTTATGAGCCTGTGAATACCGCTCAATAGTCGGCAAGAACAAGCATTTTTAGCGACTAATTCGATCGCTGCAAATGGCGATCGAGACTCCCATCTGCCAGCATTAACCGGGGAGCCAAGCTTGCCCTACTGACAGCAAGATGGGGACGACGTTTAGCGATACTATTGTGGCGACGATCGAGGCACGATCTATGTCGGCGTAAGTCGCTAATCGCTGTCTGGACATCGATCGGTTGCCAGCGACTGAGCCAGATGTGATGTTGACGCTGGATAACTTGCTCGAATAGTCCGCCAAAGGTGGGGTGTCGTACTAATTCATCCAGCAGCCAATCGTTACTAACCGCTAATTTGTGGGCTAATAGGGCGATTTCTGGAGTAGGTACATGTGGGTAAACATAACCATAAGCTACTTTTTGCCACAAGCATCGCAGCTTCCGGCGCGATTGAAATCTGGAGATCGTCGCAGCGGCTGGTTCGACTTTGAAGGTGCTATCGATCGACATATCCGTCCATTTCCGCAATTGATTGGCTAGTCCCACTGGAGAGCGCCCAGAGACTCTAGCAGAAGTAGTTACCTGTACTAAGGGACTATGGCGGAAGCGGGCATTGACACGGAGTAGCGACTGGTAAAATGCTTCATCTTCTGGGGTGCGGACGGGTGGAATGCCGCCTGCTTTGGCATACATTTCGGCTGTTACCGCCAGACTCGCGCCGTAGTGCTGGTAGTGACGCGGTAAGGGATCGTAAGGATCGGGATCGAGATAATGCTCCATCTCGGCAACTAGCGATCGATAACCCACCTCTTGCAAGAAGCAAGTTTTCGCCTGTGGCGGCAGGGCTTGACGACTCTGGCGATCGGTAATAATTCGCCCGCCGACAGCATCGACACCGCCCGCGATCTCCTGAATGGTGGCAGCAATCCAGGTTGCCGCCACTTGAGTATCCCCATCTGTTGAAGCAATAATTCCCTGTCTTTTGCCCAAACTCATCAGGCGGCGATAGGCTTCATCCATCAGCAGTTTGCGCACGTAACCGATATAGGCACGCTCTGGGGGCAAAGTCACCTCAGCGACATGTAAAGCTAACCGGGGATGCCGTTTGGCAAACTGACGGGCGATTTGGGCCGACTCATCAGTGCAGTTATTAGCTAAGACAATGATTTCATAGCTGAGGGGGTCGAGCGGTTGCCCGTTCAGGCAAGTCTGATTGGCAAGGGCGCTCAGGGTTTGGACGAGCGTCTGGGCTTCATCCTTGACGGGTACGATGACGCTCACTTCACACTGCGATCGGGGCGGCACGGCGAGCGACCATTTTTGGGAATTTCTAGCTCCAACAGATTCAATTATCATCTTGTTTTGCAAATATTCGGTGGCTTAGCTGGCTTTACGAATATTATTTTTGAGGTCGTTGGCTTTGGCTTTGGCTTCATCACCAATGTCATCGGCTGCGGACTTCACATCATCAGCGAAAGATTTAGTGTTTTCTTTGAGGTTTTGATAGCCTCTTTTGGTACCTTTAGCAACATCTTCAGCGGTTTCTTTCGCCGATCGATTTAATTGGTCGGCAGTTTCGCCAGCCCGATCGCGAATTCCTTTGTCATCTAATTGTTTGCCGAGTTGTTTGAAAGGATTAGTATCGCCTTTTTTGAGGTCTTCAGTTTTGTTGATGAGTCGATCGGCTTTAGCTTTGGCTTCAGCAGTGCTTTGTCTGGGATCGACATCACTGTAGTTATTCATGCCACCTTCAGGCGGGGCGATCGGCTTGTATAACTCGGTGATCTTGCCAGGTTGGGGATTTTCAACGCGGGTAGGATCTACTTTGGCTTTCATT
>NZ_JANLWO010000119.1:0-11837 GCF_031364565.1 Chamaesiphon sp. OTE_20_metabat_361 | reverse complement strand
CCACTGTCTTGTCTGTCGCAAGATGTGAATTATGTACATATTCGACGATCGAGCCTTTGAGCTTCCCTACGCTAAAAGGCGCGAAACCCTCAAATCTAAATCTGCCCAGATCTTCAAGTAGCCAAAACCGCGATGCCTGTTCCCATAGATTGACAAAACTCGGTATCCTAGAAGTTAACTTACATTAAGTTAATTTAAAAATTTTTATAATCATCAAAATCTAGTGTTAGAAGATTTTCGGCTGATCGTAGATTTGGTATGCGTACTGGCGGCTGCTGCTGCGGGGGGGATACTGGCAGGACTAGCCAAACAGCCTGCTTTACTAGGTTATATCGTGGGTGGGGCGATCGTCGGCCCGACGGGATTGGGATTGATTAAAGAGTTAATCCAAGTCGAAACCTTAGCACAATTTGGGGCGGCTTTTTTGCTGTTTGCCTTGGGTGTCGAGTTCTCATTTTCCGAGCTGCGGAAAGTCCAGAAAATCAGTCTCGGTGGTGGTGGCTTACAGATTCTGCTGACGATCTTAGTCACTACCGTCATTTCGGTGAGTGTGGGCTGGGTAGCAACACCCCAACAGGGAGTCTTTTTGGGGGCGATTTTGTCCTTGTCTTCAACGGCAGTAGTCCTCAAATCGCTGATGGAATCCAATGAGACAGCCACGCCGCACGGACAGGTAATGCTGGGGATATTGGTAGTTCAGGATTTAGCTTTGGGATTGATGTTGGCAGTATTACCCGCACTCGATCGACCGCCAGCCGAAATCGGCATTGCCGTACTTCAGGCGGCACTGAAAATCGGTTTATTTGCGCTCGGGGCAACGATTATCGGGATTTGGGTCGTGCCTCGGTTTTTAAGATTACTGGCGAGTACGGAGAGTCGCGAATTATTTTTGCTCGGCATCGTCGCCATGTGTTTGGGGATTGCCTTAGTGACTGCCTATTTGGGACTGTCCATCGAAATGGGGGCGTTCGTCGCTGGTTTGATGATTTCGGAGGTAGAGTATGCCGATCAGACTTTGGCCTATGTGGAGCCGCTGCGAGACATCTTTGCGGCGCTGTTCTTTGCGGCGATCGGGATGCTGATCGATCCTGTCTTCTTGTGGGAAAATCTGGATCTGATTTTGGGCTTGGTTTCGATCGTCTTTATCGGCAAGTTTGCGATTATTACGCCACTAGTTAAGCTGTTTGGTTATCCGCTCCAAACGGCGCTGATTGCTGGCTTGGGACTAGCCCAAATTGGAGAATTTTCCTTCGTCCTCGCGAGTGAAGGGCGCAGTCTGGGTTTGGTATCGCGGCGAGTATATTTATTGCTGTTGGGAACGACGGCGCTAACTTTAGTAGTCACCCCATTTATCCTCAGATTGATTCCCAGCCTGTTTAATTGGATCGAGACCGTCCCAGCACTCGATCGCTGGTTTCAGCCGGGAGAACCGCCGCTAGAGGTCACAGAACACGTACCGCTAGAGCCGCCGATCGTCATTTGTGGTTTTGGACGGACGGGACAGAATTTGGCAACCATCCTCGCCGAGCAAAATGTCCCGGTTGTCGTAGTCGATCAATCAGAAGCGGCAATTCAACAATTACGCGATCGAGGAATTCCGTATATTTACGGTAATGCTGTCAGTATCCCCGTCCTGACGAGAGCCGGACTCGATCGAGCGCGGGCGATGGTAATTGCTCTCCCCGATGCGATGAGTACGCGGTTGTGTCTCAAACACGCGCTGGAGATTTCGCCCGCACTCGATATCGTCGTCCGGGCAAATCAATATCAGGATATCGAACTACTCTACCAATTAGGCGGTAGTGAAGTCGTGCAGCCAGAATTTGAAGCCAGCTTGGAAATGGCAACTCACCTACTCGTCAAAATCGGCTTACCGACGATCCAGATCCAACGACAGGTGAAAACCATTCGCAATTCTCACTATTTAGAATTGCGTCCGGAAGGAAGCATCGATCGAGTATCCCAAGATATCCGCGCGGCTACCCTGGGGATGAATCGCCGCTGGCATCGATTGTCGATGACTTCGCCACTGTTGGGGAACTCGATCGCGAGTGCGAAAATTCGTCCCCTAACAGGTGCGACGATCGTCGCAATTCAGCGGGAAAATGGGACGCAGATCGATTACCCCAACGGCGGTACCGCCTTCCAAATGGGTGATAGTTGCCTGGTGGTTGGTTCGGTTGAAGAACAAAATATGTTCGAGCAACTGACACGGGGCGAAATTGATATCCCGATGCTACCACTGTCGATGCTCGAAGCGATTGCCGAAGCGATCGGCGATCGGGAGGTTAGTTGACAATTCGCCGCTACTGAGGTTGAATATACGCGATCGCCTGACGATAAATCAAGGTCTTGCGATCGTTCCCGTCGGTAAAAAATAAGCAATCGGGATCTTGCCAGATAATTCTGCCGACAAAGGTGTCACCAGTCAATAATTTAATCAACACCTCAATTTTGTCTTTAACTAAGCCTTGGGTTTGGCGAGTACTGGGTAAATTAATATCGAGTTCGGACATATGCTGATTGTGGTAGAAGATTGTTGAAATTATGGCTGTCACAGATGTGCCGCTAAATATTTGAGCCGTCGGCTAGTGGCGGCGAATCTCGGATCCAAATTTTTGATGTTGTCTCTATTAGTATGCCCACCGACTACCGACATTTTCGCAACTAGTTATGAATCGAACCAATCGAGCCGGACAAAGGTAATTATTGCGTTCGATCGCCATTGACAGGTACCTGCTAATGTAAATACATTCTCACTGTCAGCGTTCTAACTCGATCGTCCACAGTTGGAAACAGGCTCGATCGTCCAGAGCGCCTGATGATGCTCAGTTCCCATCTTTAAAATCGCCACGATCGTGCCAACAGCAGAAATTCTCAATCTCTTCAAACAGACTACCGCAGATTTACTCTGGTCGAGTGAGTCGGACTATCCATTTGAAATTGTCACTTGGGAACGCGGCGTTGACATCACACCTCCAGCGCTATTTAGCAAGCTCGCACCGGATCTCTCGATCGAGCAAATAACTCTCGCCGATCTGTTTACACCCGTGCTGGCGGTGGAAGACTGGTATGAAGCGGCTGAATTGGCACAAGTGCAGCGCTATACTGAGTTACACCACGCGATCGAGACTAATCTCACTGATGTAGCAGTTTTCCGCGTTGGCGAAGTCGAAATCGCCATCTATATAGTTGGTAAAACTCCCGATCTCGATGTGGTGGGATTGAAGACTCACGTAGTAGAGACTTAAATTAATTAATAATTAATAATTATTAATTGGATTGCTAAGTGCCATTTAATCGTAGTGGTGCTAGGGATCTACATAGCAATTTTTACAGTATTCGGGTAAATCGTGGTTGATAATTTGCTCTCGGAGTTCTTGATAGGCTGATGAATTCCAAATCTCTTTGAAATCTTGCTCGAAGACATTACCCATTTTCACGACATCCGAGTCCGCAACGACACAGCAAGGTACCACGTCCCCATTAGCAGCGATGAAGGCACTCTTCCACGCCCATGCACAGGGTTTGTCTCGACAAAAGCGACTGTATTCGTTGACAATTAGGTCGATGCCTGCATCGGTTGCTGTGGCTTTGGCGGTGGCTAATTGAGAGGCAAAAGTGTCTGATGCTGTGGTTACTTGAATATCATTAGTATGGGACTCCATATCTTCTTTACCCCAGCTCGTGAGATAAGGTTGAATAGCAATGAAATCGAGTCCGAGTTTCTTGGCTAGTTGAATAATTTGCGGCAACTCATGGACATTTTTTTGAGTTACTACCGTCCACGCGGAGACTAGCAGATTGCTCCCAGATCTACGCTTGCTCATTAGCATCTGAATATTTTCAACAATCTGGTTGAAACGGCTACCCGGACGCATCTGCGTAAAAGTTCCCGCAGTCGCACCATCGATACTGTAAGTAATATGAGTACGATCGAGTTGCGCTAATTGATTAGCCTTAATCGGATCGCTGATACTGCCATTGGTATGAAAGTGCATCCGGACGCCCTGCTGTTCGCCAGCTTGGAGCATCGGAATCAATTGCTTGTTAAGCAAGGGTTCGCCCATCCCTTGCAGCTTAACTTTCATCAAGTTAGGGATTTGTTTGAGAACTTTGACGAAAATTTCGCTATTAAAATAAGCTGGTTTTTTATCCCAATAAGTTACTTGACAGTGCGTACATTTAAAATTGCAGGTATTATTCGGCTCGATATCGATCGCGACTGGTAAAAAGGGAACTTTCTTCCATCTCAGGGCATAAGCTACTCTCGTCCCTACCCAATCTAAGCCGCTGCGAGGATTGCGAATAACATCTTTGATAAAATATTTAACTTCATTTCCTAACACGATTACTTCCTCTCTTAACTTACGGTGTCTCGAAAACTATTAGCCTCCAATTTTCATACCTACTGTTAAGTATTCAATTGGCGCACATTGTTCGATACATCTGAAATTTTCAGTGTATGGGTGATGATTTCAAAACAATGTAACATACATTATGAAATCGTGCTAGGCAGAGCTAAAGAACTTAATACTCGCTCGAGAACATCACTACTAGATTGACTACCGATCGCCCATAATTAGCTAGATGACGACATTTATTACCTAGCTCGATCGCCAAAAAAGATTGTATTAATTTAGGCTCAAATCTAATTTTGACTGAGCGGCTTTGAGTGCAGCTTGAGGCGAACTTTTATTTAACAAAACAGATTCGATCGCGCTGCCGAGCTGTTCGGAAATCTGACTGTATCCAGGCTCGATCGGTCGCGATCTGGCATCCCGAGCTTGGTCTAAAAATACTTGAGTCGCAGGTATTTTACTCACATAATCGCGATAGCTAGATTCGGTGCGAGATTTAAGATTGACAGGTAAATAACCCGTCCCTAATGCCCACTGAGTTTGGAAATTTTGACTCAAAACATATTCCATAAATTCCCAAGCGGCTTGCTGATGATGGAGATTGTTTTTCATCATAAATAAACTTTCACCGCCCATACTTGTTGCCGATCGAGTGCCAGCCGGAATCGGCATCACCGCATAATCAGTTACTTTCATTCCGGCTAATTGTCCGAATGTCCACGGGCCAGTTAACTGCATGGCAACTTTACCCGTGAGGAAATTATCGAGTTCGTAACCGCGTTCTGGCGAGGATAAAATCGCACTACCATCTTGAAGGAGATCTTGCCATAATTGCAGGGCGGCGATCGAGCCGGGATTGTCGATCGTGGTGGTTTTACCAGATTTCAATTCGCCTCCGCCACTCCACATAAATGGTAGCCAGGTAAAGACAGTCCATTCACCCCTACCTAATGGTAAAATCATTCCATGTTTATCGATTTTACCATCGCCATCAGTATCGCGAGTCAGTTGTTTGGCAGTAGCTTTTAATTCAGACCAATTAGTCGGGATATTCTCGATTCCAGCCGCTGCAAATAAACTCGGGCGATAAAATATGCCAATATTATTCGTGCCAAAGGGAATCGACCACAAATGATTTTCAAACTGCATCGAACCCAGTAAAGCCGGATCGATATCCTTGGTAATAGTCGATTGTTGCCACCATTTATCTAACGGCTCGATCGCATCGAGATCGACCAATTGTCCGGTTAACATCGGCCCAAACCAGAATAAATCTGGCTTGGCATCACCGACGATCGCCGCGAGAATTTTGGGTAATTGGCGATCGGATTGACCCACATACAGCGACTCCACTGCGATATTTGGATGGTCGCGATTGAACTTATCGACTAACTTTTGAAAAACATCGCGATTGGGAGGGGGATTGATGCCATGCCATAAAGTCAAATGTGTCACCCCATTAACATCGAGCTGTGTAGGCGTACATCCCGCGATAATTACGAGTAAAATTAGAGCAATCGAAATTCCAACTTTAGTAGCTAATCGATTCATATGTCAGGTCATAGTAAATGGGCAACAATCAAGCGACAGAAAGCACGAGTTGATGCTGTGCGCGGGAAAACATTTACCCAACTATCACGCGCGATTATCGTTGCCACTCGCAATGGGATTCCCGATCCCGACGGTAACTTCCAACTGCGAACGGCGATCGAAAAAGCTAAAGCCGCAGGTATTCCCAACGATAACATCGATCGGGCGATTGCCAAGGGTGCGGGTACGCTCGACAGTAGTACTCAACTTGAAGAAATCCGCTATGAAGGCTATGGCGCTGGCGGTGTCGCCATCATCGTCGAAGCACTGACAGACAATCGCAATCGCACGGCGGCGGATCTGCGATCGGCATTCGTCAAGCGGGGCGGTAATCTGGGAGAAATGGGCTGTGTGGGGTGGATGTTCGACCTCAAGGGCGTTTGTACGATCGTCGGGAGTGTCGATGAGGATGAGCTATTGGAAGCCTCTCTAGTGGGTGGTGCGGATGTATATGAGTTGCTCGATGATGATGAGCAGCCGGGAGCAGAAGTCTTTACGACGACGACAAATCTCGAACATCTCAACACGACGCTGCGCGCACAGGGTTTCAAAGTCAGTGATGCGGAGTTGCGGTGGATTCCACAAACGACAGTGCTAGTGGACGATCCAGAGCAGAGTAGGCAGCTACTCAAACTAATCGAGGTGCTGGAAGCTTTGGATGACGTTCAAGCTGTGACGGCTAATTTCGATCTAGCTGATGAACTTTTGTGAAATACCCCACCTGCTAGGATTGAGGCTGCTACCGATCGCGTTTTATTTGCCCTGTCTCTGAGCTAGATTTTTTAATCTATGCTGCTGCTGTCGATCGCCAGATAGCAACCCCCATGCACCGAGTTCGGTTTCAAGAGTACAGGGGCGAATTTCAGTGTGATATCCTGAACGAGGATATCTCTCGATCCTAGCCCGCTAGCTAACCTCGTCAGCGTTGAGGGCGGGCTGTCTGGAGCGATCGCTCTGAAGTTAAGACGCGATCGCGTCTCTAACAGGTAGTGCAGGTTTCAACAAGATGCTGATTTGGACTCTTGGAGTTGCGTCAGTCCACTTGGAGACAAGCCATTTTGAAACAAGGTGCTGCCACTCATGATATTGAAGCGTTTATTTGTTAATACTAATGCTGCCGCCGTCAAGCATTTGCGGGGATTATTTAGGGCAAATATCTTACTGCCCATAGCTGGATTTGTCGGGACGATCGCGGTGTGGTGGCTGATTGCCCTCTCCCGGCAGGAAATGATGCCAACGCCGCCAGAGGCACTGCTGAAGAATTTAGATTTTATTTTACATCCGTTCTACGATCGCGGCCCGGGAAATATTGGGCTGGGATGGCTACTTTTGGCTAGTTTGCGACGAGTTTGCATTGGGTTTGTGCTGGGGGCTGTAGTCGCAATTCCGGTGGGAATTTGGATTGGCTTATCGCGTTATGCTTGGCTCGCCATAAATCCCCTAATTCAGCTCTTCAAGCCTGTTTCTCCCCTGGTGTGGCTGCCGATCGCGCTAGCGATTTTTAATGCAGCGGAACCGTCAGCAATTTTCGTAATTTTTATTACCTCGCTGTGGTCTACGATCATTAATACTGCTGAAGGTGTCCGCAACGTTCCTAAAGAGTACTTAGAAGTAGCACAGGTCTTAGAAATGCCCCGCTGGAAACAACTGGTCAAGATCGTGCTGCCTGCTAGTTTACCTTACATCTTCACAGGCTTACGCATTAGCATGGGTATTGCTTGGCTAGTGATCGTGGCAGTGGAAATGCTCACAGGAGGCGTGGGGATTGGCTTTTTTGTCTGGGATGAGTGGAACCGCCTGAACGTGAGTTCGGTGTTTTTAGCGGTGTTTGTAATTGGGTTAACAGGTCTGATTTTGGATTACGCCCTTGCGAAATTACAAACAATATTTACGCGCCGCCCTTTGCGCTCTTAAGCTTTGGAGACTTATATGGATACACGGCGGACAAGACGAGCCTTCCTGCAAGGGATCGGTACTGCTTCAGCGATCGCCTTTGCTAGCTGTAGTCAACAACTCACTCAAAACCCAGCGGGGGTGCCAGCAGCAGCCCTTGCTGTGCAGCCAATTATCGACCCTGCCAGCCTAGAGAAGCCTAACCTGACGATCGGCTACGTTCCCGTTAACGACTGCGCGCCGTTCGCCGTTGCTTGGGAAAAAGGCTTTTTTCGCAAATATGGCTTAAACGTCACGCTCAGTCGAGAAGCCAGTTGGGGCAATTCTCGCGACGGCATCATCTTCGGGCGTTTAGATGCCTCACCCGTGGTCTCTGGCGCAGTCACTAATGCCCGCATGGGTGCAGAAGGCGCAAAATATTTTCCCCTCTGTGCGGCGATGACGATTCATCGCCACGGCAATGCCCTGACGATGAATCGCCAACTCTGGGAGAGTGGGATTAGACCCTGGCACAACTATGGTGGCGATCTGGAGGCGTTTGGTCGCGATCTCCGCAAATATTGGCAAAATTCTCCCGCTGAAGATCGCGTGTGGGCAGTGGTGCAGAGTTCGGCAATTTACGAGTACTTTATCCGCTACTTGCTGGCGGCAGTGGGCATTGACTCACTGCGTCAACTGCGGCTGATTATCACGCCACCGCCACAAATGGTGAGTAATACCCGCATCGGAGCGATGGAAGCATACATGGTGGCCGAACCGTGGAATACCCGCGCTATTTCGGGGAATGAAGGGATTGGCTTTACCTTTATTCAAGGGCGAGAAATCTGGCAGGGACACCCCGACCGCCTCCTCGCCGTGCGTGAATCCTTCATTGAGGACTATCCGAAGACCTATCGATCGTTAGTCAAAGCGACGATCGAAGCCTGTCAATATTGCGGCAACCCTGCCAATCGGGAAGAGGTCGCCCAGATTATTTCCCAACGCTCTTTTACTGGCGCAAGTACTAGATATACTCGCCCGGGAATTGTGGGCAACTTCAACTACGGCGGATTTGACGATCGACCCCGCATCACCAATAGCCCAGAGACAACCCTGTTCTACGATCTGCCCAGTACGACGATTTCCCACGACCACTCCACCTTCCTGTGGCAGTCGCAAAGCCTCTGGCTGATGACCCAGGCAGCTCGCTGGGGGCAGGTCGCCGAATTTCCCAAAAACGCGGACAAAATCGCCCGTCAAGCCTGGAAAACGGACTTGTATCGAGAAATTGCCGCCGAGATGGGCATTCAATGTCCGGCAGAAGATTATAAGGTCGAGCCAAGCACTGCTTTTATCGATGGCAAATCCTTCGATCCGAGCGATCCAGTTGCCTACCTCAACAGCTTTGAAATTCGCGCCAACGCCCCCCAATCCTTTTTCTTTGCCTAAGTCGGTCAATCTTTGAACCCAAGAGCAGTTAATGATGTCCTCAATCCAGTCGATCGACCCCAATCACGCTTATCCAGCTAACACTGAGTCTTTTCTGACGATCGAAAATGTCGTCAAGGTATATCCAAAACCCGATGGCAGTCCGTTTGTCGTGCTCAATGGCATTAATATGACGATCGGTTCGCAAGAATATGTCTCGGTCATCGGTCACTCCGGTTGTGGCAAATCTACCCTGATCCGCATTGTGGCAGGGCTAGAACCAGCCACATCGGGTTTAGTCACTCTAGAGGGTAAAGCAATTCGCAAACCCGGCGCAGAGCGGATGATGGTGTTTCAAGGCTATGCCTTATTGCCTTGGCTCACCGTCCGCGAAAACATCCGCATGGCAGTAGATGAAGTGTACAAAACTGCCAGTCCAGCCGACAAGATTTCGATCGTGAATCAGCACATCGAGATGGTGAAGCTCACGGCTGCTGCCGAAAAATATCCCGACGAACTTTCGGGTGGCATGAAGCAGCGGGTAGGAGTAGCCCGCGCCCTAGCCACTCGTCCGAAAATGCTCCTCCTGGACGAACCCTTTGGGGCACTAGATGCCTTGACTCGCCCTAAATTGCAACAGGATGTCCTGGAAATTTGGGGACAGCATCCTCAAGCAGTGATGATGATTACCCATGATGTCGATGAAGCAATCTTTATGTCCGATCGAGTAGTGATGATGACCAATGGCCCTGGTGCCGCGATCGGTCAAATTCTAAACATTCCGCTGCCCCGTCCGCGCGATCGCCACGAACTGCGAGCATCCAAAGACTATTATGAACTCCAGCATCAGGCTTTAGATTTTCTGGAGCGATATCAATAGACTTAGGTAACGTGAGAGTCCTGCCGCCGATTGAAATCGGGGCTTGTGATGCAAAGTCCGCCTTCGCGGACTGATTAACTAACCCAAGTTGCTACCTAGAGAATGCCTACGATTGTGTCTTGTTTCCCGACGGTTTAGCGCATCAAGACAGCGGTTTCTAACCGCTGAAGTTATGGGTAGCAACTAACGTTAACTAGTCCGCGAAGGCGGACTTTGCATCATAAGCCGAGACTTCCAGTCTCCAGGCATTTCTTAACCCTAACTCACGTTAGGCTTTAGGCTTTAGGGTATGAAACTCACGACCGGGAAGTCACCTCAAATCGGCACCGCTCTCCTTTTTCACCACCAACTGAGTAATCGGATTGAGCGGTTTCCAACCCAAAAAGCCCCCAATAGTCTGCGTCCGTTGAATGGCAATCCGCGTTAGTTCGCCCCCAACTTGCTGCTGCCACTGTAACAACTGTAGCTCACTCTCGATCGTCACCGCATTAGCGACCAATCTACCACCCGATCGCAATGCCGTCCAGCAGGTATCGAGTAAGCCCGGAACTGTCACGCCACCACCGATAAAAATGGCATCGGGCGTCGCTAAATCTGCCAAGGCGGCGGGCGCTGTGCCCTGGACGAGTTGGAGGTGCGGCGTACCTAATGCGGACATATTATCGGCAATAAATTGTAGCCGCTGAGCGTGTTGCTCGATCGCGATCGCCTGACAGCGGGGATGACTTCGCAGCCACTCGATCCCGATCGATCCACACCCCGCACCCACATCCCACAATAATTCTCCAGGCAGCGGTGCGAGTGCGGCAAGGGTTATCGCCCGGACTTCGCGTTTTGTCAGTTGTCCGTCATGGTGATAGGCACTCTCAGGCAGCCCTGGCAGGCGATTTAAGGGGGTGCGATCGGCATCGATGCGGCATTCGATCGCGATGATATTCAGGGCGGCTACGTCCGTTTTCGGCCAAGATCTGGCGATGTCCGAAATTATCCGTTCGCGTCCGCCGAGATGTTCTAAAACTGTCAGCCGACTATCGCCATAACCGCGCTGTGTCAATAAATCAGCAACGATTTGAGGAGTCTCGGCACCCGCGCTCAAGGTTAATAACTTCGCATTCGGCGCGAGCATCGCTGCTAAAAAATCGGGCGATCGTCCGCATAAACTCAGAGTTTCTACCGCCGTCAACGACCAGCCCAACCGCGCACAAGCAAGGCTAAACGTCGATGGCGCGGGGATAATCGTCATCTGGGCGATCGAGACATATCGCAGCAGCGTTACCCCGATCCCATAGCAGAGCGGATCGCCGCTAGCCAGGATACAGACTGGGGTACCTCGATATTTGAGCAATGTGGCGATCGAGTTTTCAATCGGCGATGTCCACTCCATTTGCGCCGAGTGCGTTTCCGCTAACATGGCGAGATGACGTTTGCCGCCGACAACTAACGTGGCTCGATCGACAAATCCCCGTGCCAATTGGCTCAAATCTGCTAACCCCGCTTCACCAATGCCAATAATCGATAACCATTTCTCGATCGCCAATTTTCACTTCCTAGCTTAAATCGCTCGTGCCGATCGCTCCCATCTGGCATTAAATTAAACATCAACAATGTGGCATTGCTGATTTAAGGTATGATTTGCACTTCAGTCCCGCCCTCGCATTCGGCTCTGGCTCCCCTCTCCCAAGCTTGGGAGAGGGGTTGGGGGTGAG
>NZ_JANLWO010000482.1:0-5912 GCF_031364565.1 Chamaesiphon sp. OTE_20_metabat_361 | reverse complement strand
GTTGACGGAAGTGGGCTTATTCGATCTCGGTTTCGATCTGTATGGTTGGGAAGATTTGGAATTGGGCGTTCGGCTCAAGAACCAGGGGATTAAAATGGTCAAATGTCCCGCCGCCGTCGGCTATCATTGGCATCCGGCTTTTTCACTCGATCGCATTCCCCGGCTGATCGAACAAGAAATCGAACGCGGTAAAATGGGTGTGGTTTTTTACAAAAAGCATCCCACCCTCGATGTGAAAATCATGATTCAGATGACCGTTTTTCACCGAATCTTATGGAATATTTTATCCCTCGGCGGCGCACTCAACGAACGCACGATGAAGCCCTTATTAAAGTGGTCGATCGAGCTGGGCAATCCCCAATTAGCCGAACAATTTGCCCGCATTTTTCTCAATCAATATAGTGTTCAAGAAGTCCATCGCGCTTATCAAGCTAGTCTTAGATCGGTTGAATGATTTACTTAGCGATCGACTCACATTTTGGATTCTTAATGGCTCATGGCTGGCTCTCCAGCAGTTATGGTGATAAGTAAGACTTATTAAAGGGGGGAAAGGGTAAAGGGTAAAGGGATAGAATATACCATCAATTGACATGTAATTCTATTTCCCCCAAAATAGCAGGAGAGCCTCTCAAGCTAATGACTAAACAAGCTCGACAAATAATTTTATTACTTTGGATTGGGACGACTTCATTACTGGATTTTGCGATCGCCGGATTTGCATTCTCGCTGATTGCTTGTCTAAATTGTGCGACCTATGGAATAGCCGATGGCGAATCTACAGTACCGATTTATACGATCGTCATCAACCAAGTTAGCATCTCGCTATTAATGTTATTAGTAGGGATTGTCTGGTCGGGTTTAGTATTACTTGCAACCGAGCGATTGTTAGTCTTTTTAAAGTTCCCGACGCCGGGAAATCGGAAGTTTAGTAAGCTAAGTCTCGGCTTACTTAAATTTTCCCTAATCGTCACCGTTTTAGCATTAATACTGGGTAATATTTACCTCATTTACACGCGAATTCAGGGAGAGAGTATTTGATTGCTGGATTGCGAACTACTGTTGACCCTCATTGGCGACGTGGTTTAAGCTACCTCAATTTAGAGTGTCAGGCAGTCAGCTCGTCGAGATGGCTGTAAGGCATAATAGAATCAATTATCCGCTAGTTTGGATACATCAGGCTTATCTTAAATTATGACGCTCCAAGACTTAGAATCCCAATTGCTCGCCCTGACACCCGCCGAAAAAGAGCATATCATCCAACTATTGACGCAGAGCTTGGTGAGTACCCAGCCAGAAATTGCCAAACCGCTAGAAATTAGCAGCGGTGAAGCTTACATTGCAAATACCCAGATTGCCATCTGGGAGCTTGTCAATGCCCAGGATCTCGGCTGTAGTGACACAGACCTCCTTCAGATGTATCCCCAGCTTACCCAGAGCGATCTAGACACCGCCTGGGAGTATTTAGACACTCATCCCGATGAGATTAGACTGGCTTTACAAGCGATCGATGAGTGATCTCTAGTTTTTAAAAACAGAGCGCCGTAATATATGGGCAAACGAGAAAAACTCATAGAGCGATGTTGGTTATTTCAGAGTTCTCAACCACTGGCGAAACTGCTTCACTAAATTATTTTCACCGATCGAAGCTGATAAATTCAGAAATTGTAAAATATCTGCCGTTTTCAATTGTGGTAAAGCAAGGCTGCTGTCTCGGATGATATATTCACTCCCTCTCAGTCCATAAATAGCCAAAACTTGCCCATTATATCGCCAAATCTCTGGAACTTTGAGAGCGGCATAAATTGAGAACCTATCTAGAGAACTACTAGTAATATCGATTTCTACTGCCAAATCTGGTGGCGGTAGCTTTGCTAAGTCGATTTGCTCGACACCCCTCACCATTGCCTCGTTTTGGATGTAATAACACTGGTCTGGTTCTAGTCCTTTAGCGAGATCTTCTCGGCTACAAGTTAGCGAACCCAAACTGCGAATTTCCAGATCGAGTTCTTCTGTTGCTGTCTCGATTAGGCGACCGAGAATTTTTTTATAGGTTTCATGTGGCGCAAGCGGCATACGGATTTCGAGGGTACCACGATCGTAAGTCAGTCTCATCGCAGGTTCTCGCTCGAAATCGATGATGAGAGACTGATACGACTGCCAACTGATATTTTTTAGAACTACCCGATCGGGACTTTGGATGAGTGTTGCTGTCATAAATGCTCCCAAGATAAAGGGTCGCTATGGCTATTGTATCTGGAAATGTAGATCGCTCAAACCTTTGCAGATGACAAGATTTTAGCTGCGATCGAACTCACGATACTACCTCTTCATTTCCGCCGTGCAAGAAATTTCGATCGCGAGTGGTTCGATATGACATTAATTGTGGGAATACTATCTCCAGAGAGATTTAGCTCGATCGATCTGTTCATTTGGCATGTCTTAGCGATTTAGGCTCGATCGACACTCATCAGCAAGGGGTCGAAAGTAGATCGCTCGATTCATCTACCAATAATATTAGCCTGCTAATTTTGGTAATTCTCTCCTTAAACCTCGACAAAAATCTTTTTTGCATAACTAATATGGCAGATACTACTACCGCTACAGCACCTCTCGTTCCTATTGTTGTGACGACAGAGAAGATTATAAAAAATCCGTCACAACTCACTAATGTGGATGGAACACTTTATTTTGTTGGAGATGTCAGTGCTGGTAATAAAGGAACAGAGCTTTATAAACTAGATGTAAATGGACTGCCAGTGTTAGTTGCAGAAATTGACAAATCATACATTAGTTCAGGTATTGGATCGATTACCAATGTTAATGGCATCCTATATTTCACTGCTGATAGTGGTAACGGACTCTTTAGAATAGACCCGATTAGTGGCACACCTGTTCGCTTAGGTGACAGAATTGTTTCTGGCGCGAACAGATTCGTTACTCTAGGTGATAGTGACTACTTTTTAGCAACTAATGGCGACTATAGGTTGTGGAAAATAAATCGATCTTCTGGTGCTTTATCAAAAGTTACACCGAATGGATTACCTGCTGATTTTAGTTTTAGTATTGATGTTCCTAATACTGGAAATGGTTTTCGCTCACCAGCTAACATCGCAGTCTCTGGCAGCTATTTATATTTTAAAAGTAGTGAAAAAGTTTGGAAGTTTGACCCTATAACTAATAATGCATCACCAGTTATGGGTCCAAGTGGTTCATTTTATGTACCTAGTGAGTTTCATCAAGCAGGAGGCTCATTATTTTTTAAAACAGGTGATTTTACTCAAAAACTCTATAAAATAGATGCTGTCAGTGGTGAAGCTATTTCTATTATCGACGATCCCAAATTTGCATCTAACATATATCAAATAGATGCCAATAACTTTGTTGATGTTAATGGTACTCTATATTTTACAAGCAATCTGGGCAGTAAAATTTGGAAGCTAGATGTAACAATAGGTAAACCCATATTAGCTGGGACTATAGATGGCGTCGGAGGGATCAAGGCAGGAAATTCAATCGAGCCAAAACAATTCACAAATGTCAATGGAACATTATGTTTTTTATTTTATGATAGTAAAGGTTTAGCACAGATTTGGAAGCTCAACTCAGATGGTACTGTTGCAGCCGTTACAAATCTAGATCCCAATCCAACCTATGGACAAACTTTTATATCGAGTTTAAAAGCGATCGGAAATAAACTTTACTTCAATGCTGAGGATAAACAGTATGGAAGAGAGTTACGTATATTGGATATTCAAACTGGTAGTTTAACAACCCTAGACTTGAGTCCTGGGCTAGATGTTTCTGTTTCATCATCCGCAAGTTCATTGCTGACGTCTCAAGTAACTGATGTCAATGGTATCCCTTACTTCTCAAGCCGGGTTACTCCAAATGATGCTTCAAGCGAAGAAAGAATCTTTAAACTCTCTGCATCTGTAGCCCCAACACCGACACCAACACCCACCCCAACTCCAACCCCAACACCCACCCCCACACCAACCCCTGTCATCCCCCTCGTCACTGTCACCGCGATCGATAAATCAGCCTCAGAGATCGAAGTCAGTAAAGCCCAGAACCCTGGACAATTTGTCCTCACCCGCACCGGAGATACCACCGCAGCGCAAGATATTTTCTACCTGATGTCTGGTACCGCAGTCAACGGCGTTGACTACCAAAAACTCTCAAATAAAGTCACCTTTGCTGCTGGTCAAAAAACTGCGATCGTTGATATTAAGTCCATTGACGATAATATCTACGAAGGCGATGAAAGCATCTTATTGTCGATCGTACCTAACGATCCAAATGCTGGAGGTACTGGCGCAGCATTTAAAATTGCCAGCAATCTCAGCAATACAGATATTCTAAATAAGTTACTGGGTGTCACCACTGGATTGAGTAACATTACGCTCACGGCAACTGGAAATCGAGAAGCTTACGGCACATTTGATAATGCCCCATTTGACATCGGCGCGGGAATTGTCCTGAGTACTGGCAAAGTCACCGATCTCGTGGGTGTGAATAACGATACCGGGACAACCACTGATTTTGGCACCATAGATCCAGCAGGCGGATTTGACCCGCTCGCGCTCAAAATAGACTTCAATACTGATGCCACTGCCAGTCAAGTGTTCTTTCAGTATGTATTCGGCTCTGAAGAATTTACCGACTTTTCGGGAAGTGAATTTAACGACATTTTTACACTCACACTCAATGGTGTGAATTTAGCCAAACTCAGTGATGGCAAAACAGCAACCATCAATAACCTTACCCCATCAGCAACTCCTTCAACTTGGAATCCTGATTATATCGACAATCCGCTCGGCACGGGGCCACTGAGCAGTCAAGTTATCTTGGATGGATATACCAAGACGCTGACATTTGCGGGAACTTTGATTCCCAATGCCAAAAACACTCTCGAAATCAAAATTAAAGATATCAGCGATGGTGCTTTAGATTCCGCTGTATTTCTCAAAGGTGGTTCGCTTGGGGTTATCGATCCGTCTACAATCGCTAACACAATTACGATCGCTGACAACGATCTACCGCCAGTAATTAGTATCTCGGATGTCAGCATTAATGAAGGTAAAACTGGGACTAAGAATACCACCTTTACTGTGACATTGAGCAATCCTAGCAGCCGAGTCACTACAGTTGACTATGCCACTGCTGACGGTACGGGTACAGCCGGAAGCGATTACACCAAAGTCGATACTACAACGCTCTCATTTGCTCCTGGTGAGACTAGCAAAGAGATTAATATCGTTATTAACGGCGATCTTATCGACGCACCCGACAAAACTTTCAAAGTCAATCTTAGCAATCCGACTAATAGCACTCTCAGCACCAAAACAAGTGCAACTGGCACCATTTTAAATGATGATACTCCGATCTCTCTAGCTGTTAGCGACGCTAATGCTGCGGAAACTAAAGCTGGTGACACTCCAAATCCTGGGCGATTTGAGATCGCGCGAAGTGGCGATCTTAATAAGTCGCTGTCAGTGCAATATACGCTCTCAGGCACAGCTACTAATGGTATTGACTATCAGTCCTTGAATGGTACGAGTGTATTTGAGATCGGGGCAGACAAAGCATTTGTCGATATCAACCCGATCGATGACAAAATCTATGAAGTTGCCGAAACCTTTACACTGTCGATCTCTAGTGATGATTACCTGATTACTGGTGCAAATAGCGGCACGATCGCGATCGCGGATAACGATCCTGAGAAACCAACATTGCTCGCATCAGCCAAAAATCTATTAACGATCGATGGTGGCTCGGTCAATACGCTGCTCAAATTCACCAAATTGCCGCAGTCAAATAGCGATCTGGGCGAGATCTGCGCTTTTGTCGTCGATGACGATTTCGGGAGCATTAATGGGATTAAGCCGGGAGAAAATGGTTATGTAGCCGCC
>NZ_JANLWO010000473.1:0-4595 GCF_031364565.1 Chamaesiphon sp. OTE_20_metabat_361 | reverse complement strand
GTCTTAGTGGCTAGCGGCTCTGCCCCGTACCCTATTCCCTGTTTAGCGAGCGAACATCTCGTCAATCATACCGTGATACCGCTCCATCACAACTGGACGACGAATTTTCAGCGTCTGGGTGAGGAGTCCATTTTCGATACTAAATGGCTCGGCGATGAGCCTGAATACGACAATTTTGTCGTCGGCGCGATAGCTGGGGCGGTTTTTGACTTCGCGATTGAGTTCTTCTTTGATGAGGCTGACAACTCGACTATCTTCGAGGGTACTAGATTCTACCGTGGTTGTGGTGGCGAAATCTAAGGGTAAGTTTTGACTGGTTGCCCATTGTTGCAGGGCTTCAAAGTTGGGGACGATTATCGCACCGAGAGATTTTTGGTCTTGGCCGACGAGGACGATTTGGCTGATATACTGACTTCGCAGACAGGCATCTTCGATCGGGGTGGGTTCGATATTTTCACCATTACTGAGGACGATCGTATCTTTGGCACGTCCGGTAATCGTCAGATCCTTAGCAGGTGTGAGCATTCCCAAGTCACCACTATTAAACCAGCCTTCAGGATCGATCGCTTTAGCAGTAGCTTCAGGATCGCGGTAATACCCTTGCATCACTTGTGGCCCGCGAATTAATACTAATCCTTTTTGACCGATCGAGACTTCCTGGCGAGTTTCGACATCGACGATCTTAATTTCGGTACCGGGTAAGGGTTGTCCTGAAGACAGGCGCAGATTTTGCCACGGACGGCGGACGTTGGTAATCGGGGCTGTTTCCGTCAAACCATAACCCAGCAAGACATCGACACCGACGATTTCAAAGAATAAATCTAGATGTTTGGCTAGCGAACCGCCGCCGATAATGATATTTTTAATCTTGCTGCCTGTGGCTTCCCGAATTTTGGCATAGACGAGCTTGTCCGCGATCGCGTGAACTGGCGCTAAAATCGACATCTGAAGCCGTGCCTTCAACTTTTGACTCAAACTAGGCTGCAAGCATTCCAAACTCAATCCCTGGACGATCCGCCGCGCTTGGATATATTTTGTACTCGCAGCCAACAGCGTATCGACTAGTTTTTGCTTGTTGGCTGGCTGCTCCCGAAATTGCTTCTGAATGCCTTCATAAACCGACTCCAGCAGGCGTGGCACTGCCACTAGGTACTCTGGACGAACATCTTTCAAATCCTGCTTGAAATAGCGAATATTGGTGTATGTCTGCGTACATCCCTGAGAGAGCAAATAATATTCACACGATCGCTCATAACTATGCCAAGAGGGTAAGATACTCAACACGCGATCGCCTGGTTTGGCGGGAATCACCGTACCGCAAGTATTAACCTGATGTAGTAAATTCCCGTGCGAGAGCATCACCCCTTTAGGATTCCCGGAAGTTCCTGATGTATAAATCAGGGTTGCTAAATCGGTTTTTTTGAGGGCAACAGGTATCAAGCTGTCAGTCCGACCTAAATCGATCGTCTGACTAAAATTGAGCAGTTTAATCGGGTAGTCTGAATCTGGTTGTTCGTCAGAAAGTAAAATAATTAAACTAATCGCTAAATCGCCTAGCTTATCGCTGAGTTTTTTTAAAGTTTTGATATCTTCAACTACTAATACTTTCGCTTGGCTATTATCTAGAATTGATAGTAATTCTTGGGTGTCCGCTTGCGAACTTCTCACGGCATTAAATGCCCCTGCTAACATGATTCCTTGGTCGGCAATCAACCAACGCGGGCTATTGTCAGCAAATAACGCCACTCCCGTATGCGGTTGAATCCCTAAGCATTGTAAGCCAGTCGCAAATAGCTTGACTTGAGTGGCGACCTCTCGATAAGTAAAACTAACTGCTGGGTTGCTATGGGGGGCATTTAAGGCAACGACTTCGCCACATTTGGCGGCAACTATTTCCCAAATTTCGGGGATTGCATTAATCTGACTATAGTCGATCGTCTGACTGAGATTATCGCGTTCTCGATCGGTGATTTGATAAGGGTAGTTGGCTAATCTAGCAGTTGTCGTCATGATGATTTATCCCATTTTTTATAATCCCCAACCAAACCAGATGGCATCAGTTGGCTGTTGCTATATTTATAGATTAGCTGGTGACTGGCGCGATCGGCGATCGGCTGTGACAGAACGTAAGGTGGCTGCTTTTTGTAATATGATGCTCCAACTGCGACGGCTGCCGAAGGCGATCGCTCGGCGACTCACCCAGATTTATAATAAGAGACTCGTCTCTAGCTCGCACATATCTATGAAACAAGTTAAATCCTGTGGCTTTATTCTATTTCGTCCCAATCCGCAAAAATCGTTCCTATTGATGAAACACGAGGATCGATATGACCTCCCGAAAGGACATATCGAACCGGGCGAAACCGACCTAGAATGCGCCCTCAGAGAGATGAATGAAGAAACCGGGATTCCAGTTAGTGCAGTGCGTATCGAGCCAGATTTTCAGTATCGATCGGTCTATTACCCCCAATCTGCCAGATACAATAACGAGGCTGTGGAAAAGACTTTAATTATTTTCTTGGGTTGGGTAGATGCCCCCACAGTGATTACCTCCACCGAACATATTGGCGCTGAATGGGTCGATTGGCACCCACCGCACCAAATTCAAGCTCAAACTATCGATCCACTCCTAGCTGAAGTTCAGGCATATTTTGGGGTGTAAAAGTTAGTAAATGTTAAACTTAAATTACATTCAATTTTGCGTCGGCAAAGCCGCGCCGAGAGGTAATCGCATCATGAACACAACCCCACAAAGCGGACACTTCGACCCTTCGGCAGAGCTTCATGGGCAACGCAAGCTCAGTGCATCGCGCTCAACGCTCGAATCAATCGTTCGGGAACTGGAAAAAATACCCGAACCAATTCAACTAAGCCTTTTAGATTTTATCCGTTCTCTGAGTAGTAGCTATACAGCCACAAACCAAACTGAAACAAAGTCAGTGGGAAGCCAGAAGCGCGATCCTTCAAGAAAATGCCGCACTACATCAACCCGAATAGCTGGTAAAGGAAAAACAGTAGGGGATATTGTTAGTCCAATCGTGGATGAGCGGGATTGGGAATGTCTGAAATAATTGTGCTAGATACCCATATTTGGTTTTGGCTCATTAGTGAAGATTGGAATAGGTTTCCAGCTTCATGGCGCGAGCAAATTGAATCAGCCGAGCGGGTTGGGGTATCGCCGATTTCTTGTTATGAGATCGTGTTGGCACAGGAGAAGGGTCGTTTGGAGCTGCCATGTGCTGCTGATGAGTGGTTTCGAGAGGCGTTGGAACCTTCAGGTATTTGTTTGTTGCCATTGACTCCTGAAATATTTTGCAAAGCCGTTAGTTTATCTCCTGTCCATAAAGATCCATTTGACAGATTGATTATTGCTACTGCGTTGGTGTATGAAGCAAGATTAGCCAGTGTGGATAGTTTGTTCCCGTTATATCCTGAAATAGGAGATAGACTGCTGTGTTCTCAATCTTGAAATAGGTAATCGCATTGTGAACCCTCTACCCTCTACCCCCTAAAGCCTAAAACCTAAAACCTTCCCTCGCTTGAAGATACTCCCGATTGAGTTGGGCGATCGAATTTAGGGATATTTCTTTGGGACAAACCGCCGCACAGGTGCCAGTGTTGCTACAACTGCCGAATCCTTCTGCGTCCATTTGAGTTACCATGTTGATGGCTCGCCGCTGACGTTCTGGTTGACCTTGGGGTAATCGTGCTAGATGCGATACCTTGGCGGCGACGAATAACATGGCGGAGCTATTTTTACAAGCGGCGACACAAGCGCCGCAACCGATACACATGGCGTCGGCAAAAGCGGCGTCGGCAAGATCTTTAGCAATGGGGATGGTGTTGGCATCGACGGCGTTACCAGTATTAACCGAAATATAACCGCCTGCTTGGATAATTCGATCGAATGCCGATCGATCGACCATGAGGTCTTTGATAATGGGAAAGGCATTTGCACGCCAAGGTTCGATCGTCAGGGTGTCGCCATCGCGGTACGATCGCATGTAGAGTTGGCAGGTGGTGCTGGCGAGATCGGCTCCGTGGGGGCGACCGTTGATGTACATGGCGCAGGAGCCACAAATCCCTTCGCGGCAATCGTGGTCGAAGGCGATGGGTTCGGCATTGGTTAAAATGAGGTTTTGGTTGAGGAGGTCGATGGTTTCGAGCAGGGACATATCTGGGGAGATATTATCGAGCTGGTAGGTATGGAATTTTCCAGCGGTTTGGGGATTGGGTTGCCGCCAAATTTTGAGTGTGAGTTTCATGATGTCTCTAGGTATCAAATCTGAATTTATTCAAACTCTTTTGCTTGAGTAGGCTGTGGTACTAGGCGGAGCGGCAAATGTTAGATATTAGTGAGTTTCGTTTTTCCTAGCGGAGGCAGAACCCGGATCTGGGGGTACCGACCCCCAGCCCCCCCGTTGAGGAGCGGGACGCCGCTCCTCAAACTCCTCTGCGTAAGGGTCGATTTGTGAGGATCGGAGTGGGCTTTATCACATTCCAGGGATAGATGCTATGCGGCTGTTGTGCATTAGATCTGTAGATCTGTAGGTTGGGTTGAAGAATGAAACCCAACACACCTACTAAAATCTCCC
>NZ_JANLWO010000472.1:0-3970 GCF_031364565.1 Chamaesiphon sp. OTE_20_metabat_361 | reverse complement strand
GATGTCAAACACGTCATCAAAAAAGAAGTTACCGGACAACTAGACTATAGCTTTCTCAACGATGTGTGGCCAGAATTTGGACAAACGCTCCCCACCACCGAAAATATTGCTAGGGTAATTTGGCAGAAGCTAGCACCGCATTTTCCGCTCGTCCGCATTCAGTTATACGAACATCCCGAACTCTTCGCAGAATATACAGGTAAAGACATGGAAGCATCATTGACTATCGGTACTCACTTTAGCGCAGCGCACCGACTCGCGTTGGAGAGCTTAACACTCGAACAAAATAGTGAGATTTATGGCAAGTGTGCGCGGGTAAATGGACACGGACACAATTATCACCTCGAAGTCACCGTCACGGGCGAAATTGACGCTCGTACGGGGATGATTGTCGATTTGGTGAAGCTCCACGAACTAGTCGATAAACATGCTGTCGAACCGCTCGATCATACCTTCTTAAACAAAGACATTCCACATTTTGCCAAAGTCGTACCGACAGCCGAAAACATTGCTGTCTACATCGGCTACCAAATCGAGCAGCCGATTCGGGAACTCGGCGCACAGCTCCACAAAATAAAACTTATCGAGAGTCCCAACAACTCCTGCGAACTGCTCTGGAGCCAAGATTTTAGCAATCTGGCAAGCCGTCAATTAGCTACAGCAGCAGTGCGTTAGCACTGACGTGGTAGAATCTCATTCATTCTATTACAGCCAGTTTACAGTCAAACCCGATGTCGATGGGTAATAATTTTCAATACAGATCGACCGATCGGGCGATCGAAGATTGGGGATGGTGCGTTTATAATGTAAACAATAAATTGATAGTCGGACTCGATCCATACAGTATCGGCAGCTTGGCTAGTAGCTAGGTTTTGGTGTAATTATGTTACTCTCAGATTAGTTTTACCCTGAGATCGAGTAGCTAAAACTGATAAAATTTGCATAATTAATTGTTTCGATCGCTATGTTCAGCACAAATCGATGACGATTTACCAAGCTCTGTCAATTTTGAAATAAGGACTAATAAAATATGAGCGATACACCAGAATCTACTCAATCCGTAGAAACTTCCACAATTGATATTCCCGCAAATCCCCTGGGATTAAACACTGGAGCAGGCTCTATTACCAAAGTTTCACCCAATCTATCGACAGCCGATTTACCTGATTGGGCGAAGCAAGTGACGGATGTGCTTGCCGAACTCCCGACTTATCTCGGTCAAATTTACAAAAGTAACAAGAGTGCTGTAATTACGCTGGGGTTATTTTTTGGGATTATTGTCGGTGTCAAACTGACGCTAGCCATTTTATCGGCAATTAATGAAATTCCGCTACTCGCACCTACTTTTGAGTTGGTAGGCATTGGATACACTGGCTGGTTTGTGTATCGTTATTTACTGCAAGCTTCGACTAGAAAAGAGCTGACTGACGAAATCGATAGTTTCAAATCAGAAGTTCTCGGCAATAAAAACGGTAACTCCTAGTACCAACGGTTGAATGATTTTCAACCAACCTCGATACCACCGAAGCTATTTCGGTGGTATTTTATTTTTGGGTGAGGGTAGCAAAGATCTCCTCACCTCACTAAAACAGGAATTTCGATCTCAATCGCTAATTTAATTTCCAGCAGCTCGTAAATTTGCCAGTGTAGAGCAACTACCATCAGCCTTTCGCCATTACCCACAATCCTATTAGCGTCATCATCGTCACAATTAAGGCGATCGAGATGAAGTTATTATCTTTGGTATTGACCTGACTCAGATCCACAGGTGCATATTTTTCTTCGAGCGATCGCGGTGGTGCTGGCGATGGGGCAGTAGGTGTACGATTGACACCAGGTTTGCCATCTTCACCTTCTAAATGTGATAGATCGGGAATTTGCGTCAGCCACTCGTCCCGCCGCGTCAATTCAGGAGCCTGCATGATGTACAGCAATCTTTTACTCGCCTGACGAGTTTCCAAATTGGGATGGTTGGCGAGTTTTTGGCACAGCGCTTTAGCTTCAGAAATTTGTCCGGCGGCTTCAAAGGCGGTAACGAGCCATACCTGTACTTCACCGCCAATCTTGCTATTGGGTTGCACTTGTGCCACCGCAGCCAATAAATATTTAACAGCTTGGCGATATTGTCCCCGCTCGAAGGCGATTTGTCCAGATTGATAGTCGGTATCGAAGGTCATTTCGATTTTTAAGATGTGATAACTTTACGCTTGAAATCTACGATGTGGGCAATGCACCGAGTTATTAGGTAATTGTTCGCAAGTAAAAATGCTCGATCGCATTAATAGTCCTTCACGACACGTAGTCATCCGATCTTAGCTAATACTGATGAAAGGATGCAAGCACTCAACAGGTAAACAAGTCGGCACATAATTTTAATCACTAGTAAAGACTCTACAACTCTACTGGCAATCTCCCATAACCCTTGTGGTGGGCACTGCCCTATCGAAGGATGCAAGTACTCAAGAGTTAAGCAGGTTGGTGATTTAAATTACTATAAATAACCTATAACTCTACTGAAAATCTCCCATAACCCTTGTGGTGGGCACTGCCCACCCTACAAGATACTTACTAATAGCCCTTCAGTAATCGTAGTGGCGCAACCGGACTAAAACTGTGGGCACTCAGAACCCTTAAGAATACAATCAGTAATATTTTGAGCGATTGTTTTACCCACATTTTTAGTCCGGTCGTCCCAGTAGGGTGGGCAGTGCCCACCAAATAAGTTTCGGGCGATATCTATCTTTTGAATACCGCTTATATCTCCTCTAGATTGAAGCGCGATATTATTACTGCCCGGTACCAGAAGAGACAATCATCGAGCCAGTACCCGTATCTGTGAAAATTTCGAGTAATAGCGAGTGCTGCAATCGCCCATCGATAATATGTGCGGCTTTGACACCTTGCGCCAGCGAGCGGACGCAACAGGTGAGCTTGGGAATCATCCCGCCGCTGACGGTACCATCTTCAATCAGCGCCCGCGCACCTGGGATATCCAACTGGCGAATTAAAGTATCTGGATCTTTAAAATCGCGCATCAAGCCGGGGGTATCCGTCATCAAGATCAGCTTTTCAGCTCCCAGCGCGGCAGCTATTTCACCAGCAACCGTATCCGCATTAATATTATAAGCCTGTCCGTTTTCATCAGCGGCGACACTCGACACGACCGGAATATAACCACTCTTGACTAAAGAGTTGAGAATGTCCACATTCACGCCACTTACTTCACCTACGAACCCAATTCCTTCGCGTCCATCGGGACGTGCAATGATTAAATTACCATCCTTACCGCACAAACCTACGCCGTTACCACCAGCCTGATTGATCAACGCGACGATTTCTTTATTGACGCGTCCGACTAAGACCATTTCGACGACATCCATCGTTGCCGCATCCGTTACCCGCAAGCCATCTTTAAATTGCGGTTCGATGCCCAGTTTCTCCAGCCAACTATTGATTTCTGGCCCCCCACCATGTACCAAGACGGGACGAATGCCAACGCAGGACATGAAAATCAGATCGCGAATCACCCGATCTTTAAGGGTGCTATCTTTCATTGCAGCACCGCCATATTTGACCACTACGGTACGTCCGGCGAATTTTTGGATGTAAGGCAAGGCTTCACTTAAAACCCGCACGCGGGTGGCATCTTCGTTGGAGTGGGTCATGGATTAGGGTGTGGGAGTTTGGCGATCGGTATTGGCAATAGCCAAGATTTTAGCAGTTTAGCTTATGTCTGTGCCGATCGAGTCGTGCTGAAATTTAACTACCGCTCTTAATTTGCTAATAAATCTAGCTGTAACAGTTGCTCTAGTTTTACGTGGAAGTTAATTTTTTCTGCATAAGATATTTTCCGCTCGTATTCATTTTGCGATCGATCTAGGGTACTGTAATGCTATCTAATTTCAACCTATACGATCGACACGCTCGAAGCTAAAAGTTGAAATCAGATCCGATCGAAACCCTGAAATCT
>NZ_JANLWO010000456.1:0-1843 GCF_031364565.1 Chamaesiphon sp. OTE_20_metabat_361 | reverse complement strand
TGACGGCAACCGCCCGTTTAATTGTTTCTATATCTAACATAAGAAGTAAGACCGCTCAACCTCAAAACTAATTGTAACAAAAACTTAATGAAAGCATTTGTAGCAGGCGCGACCGGAGAAACTGGACGACGCATCGTTCAGGAATTAGTCAAACGGGAGATTTCCGTGCGGGCAATGGTGCGAGATCTCGATAAGGCACGAACTATTCTACCAGCGGAGGTCGAATTAGTTGTCGGCGATGTCCTCAATCTAGAGAGTATTAATACCGCACTGGGTGATAGTACCGTAATTCTCTGTGCCACTGGGGCAAAACCTAGTTTAGACCCAACTGGCCCGTATCAAGTCGATTTTGAAGGCACCAAAAATTTGGTCAATGCCGCGAAATCGCATAATATCGAGCAGTTTGTGTTTGTCTCATCACTGTGCGTCTCGAAATTTTTCCATCCACTCAATCTTTTTTGGTTGATCTTGTGGTGGAAACAGCAAGCCGAACAGTACCTCAAAACTAGTGGACTCAACTATACGATCGTCCGTCCGGGCGGACTCAAAAATGAAGATAACCCTAACCCCGTGGTGATGTCGGGAGCGGATACCCTCTTTGATGGTAGTATACCTAGACAAAAGGTGGCTCAGGTGTGCGTTGAGTCACTCACCAACCCTCAAGCCCGCAACAAGGTCTTAGAAATCGTCAGTTCCCCCACCGCAGAGTCTAAAAGTTGGGAAGATCTCTTTGCGGCGGTGTAGTAACTAACGATCGTGGTAGGTGTGCAGGCAAAGAGACTCAAGCGGAAATCGCCGATCGCCGATTTCCTATCCACAGTTGGCAAGCGACCCGCAAACACTTCGGTGATGTGGGGAATTGCCAACTACGAATCTCACCTTGCCTCAGCCGCTTAATCTTTAGTTATTGATGCTCAATGGACACATTTAAACCTAGACACTATCGAACGATCGGCATGACGATCGGCTGTATTGCGGCGCTGTGGTCTGTATTGCTCTTGAGACAAACGGGAGATCGGCAGATCGCCAATCCCACTTTTGAGACTAGTCAACCGCCGCCGTTGGTGATGAAAGGTGGCGATCCTTACATTCGGGCGTTGATGCGGACAATCTCTGCTAGTGAGGCTAGCGATCGCCAACCATATTCGGTTATTTATGGTGGCACTCATGCCAAGAGTCTCGATCGTCATCCCGAGCGGTGCATTCGGATTACCAGCGGGCCAAATATGAATAATTGCTCTACCGCCGCTGGTCGCTATCAGATGATTGATATCACCTGGGCAAAGATGGCTCGGAAGTATCATCCCAAGCAATCTTGTACGCTATTTGTCTTTCAGTGTGCTTATAGCTTTGAGTCTGAGTACCAAGATGCTGTCGTTCATGCTTGGCTGAGCGATGAAAAAGCCTGGAGAATGAATATCCCTGCGCTCTTAAAAGCAGGTCAATTGGAGAAAGTCAGACAACGATTATCGAGTACCTGGACGAGCTTGGGTTACGGCATCGAGACAAATACCGTCACCCCCAAATTATCAGGTATTTATCAACAGTTGCTCAAACAAGAATTAGCCCAAAAAGATTAGGTTTCGATTCTCAATCTTGCAGTTGGCTGAGCGAAGTCGAAGCCAACGGCGCTAGTAGCTCGGAGCAAGCAGAGTGAATCAATCAATCATCATTCGCCATCATTAACTCGACAAAATTGGTATAAACTTCACCCTTAATAAAATCCGGATGTTCGAGAATGCGTTGATGAAAATTAATCGTCGTAGGCACACCCGTAATAGCATATTCTCGCAATGCCCGTCGCATCCGCCGAATCGCCGTATCGCGATCGACTCCCCAGACG
>NZ_JANLWO010000448.1:0-5850 GCF_031364565.1 Chamaesiphon sp. OTE_20_metabat_361 | reverse complement strand
CTGGATCGGAATGAGGAGTTTGCATCTTGTCTTGACTTTTAATACTGGTTAATCTTCCCGATCGAGTGCATCTCATCAGCAATTTATTCAGTATAGATCTCTGAGGGGATAGGGGATAGGGGATAGTGAATAGTGAATAGTGAATAGTGAATAGTGAATAGTGAATAGCTTGCACTGTTGGCGTTGGTGTAGCCTGCCGTAGGCACAGCCTCGCCTTTGGCGATACGACAGCCGTTGGCGTAGCCTGCCGTAGGCACAGTGTGAATAGTGACATAGAAAGAAGCAAGCGTCCACAACTCATTACCTTTTACCCATTACCTCTTACCTCTTACCCATTACCTCTTACCTCTTACCTCTTACCTTTTACCTTTTACCCATTACCCCTTACCCATTACCCCTCATGCAATAATAACCTTGGCGGTTGCTCTAGAATAGAGATCGCCAGAATATGGATACTTCATATATTTATTTAATAATTTAACCGATCGCTGCAATGGAACATAACTATAGCCCCACCGAAATCGAGTCCAAATGGCAACAGGCTTGGACGGATGCAAATTTATATAAAACCGATACTACCAGCAATAAGCCAAAATTCTACGCCCTGTCGATGTTTCCCTATCCGTCGGGGAATCTGCACATGGGACACGTCCGTAACTATGTAATTACTGACGTAGTAGCCAGACAGAAGCGGATGCAGGGGCATCGGGTGCTGCATCCGATGGGTTGGGATGCCTTTGGCTTGCCAGCGGAAAATGCCGCTATCGAACGGGGAATTCATCCCGCGACGTGGACGTATCAAAATATTGCCCACATGCGGGGACAGTTGCAGAAATTGGGATTATCGATCGATTGGGAACGCGAAGTTGCCACCTGTTCGCCCGAATATTATCGGTGGACGCAGTGGATTTTCTTGAAGTTCTACGAAGGTGGCTTAGCGTACCAAAAAGACGGAATGGTAAATTGGGATCCGATCGACCAAACCGTGTTGGCAAACGAGCAAGTCGATGGTGAGGGGCGTTCCTGGCGTTCTGGTGCGATCGTGGAGAAAAAGGCACTCAAGCAGTGGTACTTTAAAATCACCGACTATGCCGAGCAATTATTGACCGATCTCGACCAGTTGTCAGGATGGCCGGAAAAAGTCCGCACGATGCAGGCAAATTGGATCGGCAAATCGATCGGGGCGAATCTAGAATTTCCCATTGTCGGCGCGAGTGAGAGAATTGCGGTATTTACGACTCGTCCCGATACTGTTTATGGTGTGAGCTATGTCGTACTGGCTCCCGAACATCCACTGACGGCGCAGGTGACTACTTCAGACCAAAAAGCGGCTGTGGATGCCTTCGTTGCGGAAATTAAGAATCAAAGCGAGATCGATCGGACGGCGGAAGATAAGCCCAAGCGGGGCGTATTTACCGGAGCGATGGCGATTAATCCGTTTACGGGGACGGAGGTGCCGATTTGGATTGCGGATTATGTCTTGTATGAGTATGGGACGGGTGCTGTTATGGGCGTTCCCGCACACGATCTTCGCGATTTCAAATTTGCCAAGCAGTATCAGTTACCGATTACTCAAGTAATTGCCTCACCGAATCAGAATACTGACACACCACTGGTGGCTGCATATACGGAAGCAGGCACGATCGTTAATTCCCGTCAATTCGACGGTTTGGATTCGGTGAGTGCGAAGAAGTCGATAATCGACTATGCCGAGCAGCAGGGTTATGGCAACGGCAAAATTCAATATAAGTTGCGGGATTGGTTGATTTCGCGCCAACGTTATTGGGGTGTACCGATTCCGATCGTACATTGCCCAAAATGCGGTGCAGTGCCAGTTCCAGAGGCAGATTTACCAGTTAAATTACCTGAAGATGTCGAATTCACTGGCAAAGGTGGCAATCCCTTGGCACAATTAGATTCATGGGTAAATGTGCCATGTCCGACTTGTGGTACTCCAGCGAAACGGGAAACCGATACGATGGATACGTTTGTGGATTCTTCTTGGTATTTCTTGCGTTATCCAGATGCCACTAATGAACAGCAAATCTTCGACTCGAATATTACCAATGATTGGATGCCTGTAGACCAATATGTTGGTGGCATCGAACATGCAGTATTGCACTTATTATATGCCCGCTTCTTCACAAAAATAATTCGAGATTTTGGAGCTGGCGATCGTGGCAAAACCAAACTACTAAACTTTGACGAGCCATTTAAACAGTTACTCACTCAAGGGATGGTGCAGTCTACTACTTATAAGAATCCCCAAACAGGTAAATATATCGATCCAGCGACAGTATTAGATCGCGCTCATCCGACAGATCCAGTAAGTGGGATTGCGTTAGAAGTGACATTTGATAAGATGTCTAAGTCGAAATATAATGGCATCGCTCCCGAAGAAGTAATTGGGAAATATGGTGTAGACACCGCGCGGATGTTCATCTTATTTAAAGCCCCACCAGAAAAAGATCTCGAATGGGATGATGCGGATGTTGAAGGACAGTTTCGCTTTCTAAATCGGTTGTGGCGATTGGTGTTAGCAGCTAAACCGGGAACTACAGTTGCCAGTGGCGAATTGTCGAAATCTGAAAAAGATTTACGTCGATTCGTTCATCATGCCATTCAAGCAATTACTGAAGATTTGGATGGAGATTATCAGTTTAATACTGCGGTATCGGAATTGATGAAACTGAGCAACGCCCTCACCGATGCAGATTGCAAAGATTCGCCTGTATATGCCGAAGGGATTGAAACTCTAATGATTTTAGCTGCGCCATTTGCACCGCACATGACAGAGGAATTGTGGCAATTAACTGGGCATTCCGGTTCGATTCACACGCAACCCTGGCGTAATTTCGATCCGGCTGCTTTGATTGCTGATGAAATCACTTTAGTAATTCAAATCATGGGTAAAACTCGCGGGACGATTCAAGTCCCAGCAACCAAGGATTCAGCGACTCTAGAAGCTCATGCGCGCGAGTCGGCAATAACCAAGAAGTTCACGGAAGGGAAGGAGATTAAGAAAGTAATTGTGGTACCTGGAAAGTTAGTTAACTTTATTATTGGTTAGTAAATATAAACTATCTGTAAATCGGCAGAGGTAATGACCGATCGAATCTGTGTAAATTGAGCATAGAGCCACAAATCGACACCGATCGCGTTTTGTTGCTACAGCAGCAATCGAGTTAAATCCATCCTCCGCCAATTTTATGTCGCCTTCTAAGCAAGTTCGGTGGCTCAAAGCCTTTGCTATTGCTGCCTTCGTTACTCTAGCTATCCCTACACCGGGGCGTGCTGCCGATCGAGTGACTGGCTATTTTCCCCCATTTAAGGACTTTTCGGTTTCGGTGCGCGATCTCGAAGCTTTTGCTAAAGATGGCAAAATTCCTGCCGAGTATGCTAACTTAGCCCAGCAAACTCCACCCGCACAACTGCAACAATTCCGACAATCCTTGCAGCAGCGATTTGATGTGAGTCCGCAATATTTGGCGCAAGTTGTCAATTCACCACTGGTTAAACCGTTATTAGAGCGCGTTGGGGAGTCGATTCAGACAGACTCGCGGCAAAATGGGTCAAAGTCGCTGCGAATTGCACTGATCCAGTCAGCAGGCGATAAGAGACAAGGGTTGACAGTACTCAACGTTATCCGGCGGTTTCCCAGTCGCCAAGTCAAGCTGAATTTGGCGGAAGTATTCACCATCTATGACAACCTGACCGAATTATTCAAGCTGCGCGATACTACGGTTAGTACGCTCGATCGCCTTGCTGATGAGGAAGCCCAAACAAATAATACCAACTTCGCCAATCGACTCGATCTCCGCAGTGCAGGGACATTTCGCTGGCAAAAACGCTCATTTGCATGGCGGGATCGTTCGCGTCAACGGATGGTACCGGGCGATCTGTATGTGCCGCAAACAGCTTCGGCTCGTCCGCTGCCGATTATCGTTATTTCTCACGGCGTTGCTGAAGATCGGACTACCTATGCTTATTTAGCCGAGCATCTCGCCTCCTATGGCTTTGCCGTTGCGACTGTCGAGCATGTCGGTGGCGATGCCACTCGGTTTCGGAAGTATTTTTCTGGCTTGGCTCCAGCGCCACAAGCCACCGAATTGCTCCAACGTCCGCGCGATGTGACTTTTTTCCTCGATGAGCTGCAACGTCGCGCTCAAATAGATCCGAGCCTGCGCCAAATCGATGTCCAACAGACGGGATTAGTGGGACATTCCCTCGGCGGTTACACGGTGTTAGCATTAGCTGGTGCCCAAATCGATTTCGATCGAGTCCAGCTTCTGTGCAATCCCAATCGCTCTCTCAATCTCTCCGTCTTACTCCAATGTCGCGCTAAAGAGCTACCACCTAAACGTTATGCGTTCCAAGATCCGCGTGTCAAAGCGATTTTTGCGATTAGTCCCCTCAACAGTACGATTTTTGGGCAACGGGGGATGAGCCAGATTCGCGTCCCTGTCTTGATGATGGGTGGTAGCGATGATATTATTACGCCAGCTATACCAGAGCAAATCTATCCATTTGCCTGGTTGCGATCGCCTGATAAGTATCTCGCAATTTTGGATAAAGGTACACACTTTTCTACTCAAAATGTGGCTAAAAGTGATAGCGTGTTCCCAGTTTCCGATAGTTTTATCGGCCCCGAACCGGAACGTGCGCGGATGTTTACTAAAGCACTCGGCTCGGCTTTTTTTCAAACTCATTTAGCCAATCGGAGTGAATTTAAACCCTACTTGAGTGCTGCATATGGCAAATCGCTAGCACCGAATAGCGTGTCAGTAGCCAGCAAATCGCTCGTAGACACCAATGCAAACCGCCCATCACTCCGGCTAAATATCGTCAGTGCCTCTGCGGCTGAATCGATCGTCTTGATGCTGCAACCAGAAACTTCGCGGGCACCCGAACTCGCTCCGTAAGCGATTTCGATCGCGCTCTGAATAATTACAGGATCGAATTTTTAGAGTTGGCAGCAGTTAGAAATAACTTAGGATGGCGTAAATTCGTTTAAACCTTCGATCGATTTAAACCGAAAATTAGAATGTGTATTTATTAGCTGCTTCACTGCCTCCAATGCTGCGGATCTTCTGGATCGTCTCAAATGCGTTAACTCGATCGCCATAGCCATTATAAATTTTTACCACTTCACCCAAATCTTCTATTGCCTGACGTTTGTAATAAGAGTCCGATCTAGCTGAATATATTTTCATATATGTTATGGAGCGATTCTCATAACAATTAATCAGGTTAGTGACAATAGCGCTACCTCTTTCCCCGGAGTAATTGCTATCGCGCAAAATCTTTAAAATTCTAATAGCATTGCCATAATTACTAGCTGCTAATTGATAGTTACCCAATTCAAAATTTTTATTACCTTCATTGAAATGCTCCTTAATTTCCGTTTCAAGCTCTTTTGATAATAGATATCGATCCCGAATCTTACGATCGTTAGGTAATTCACTTTGCCTATTTACCCGATTTGAAGTTGCTTCGATCGGAGATTCTTTGAAATAAGCATAAACAGGTAAGGAACTACTTAGTCCATATATTAAGACCGAAAGTGAAGCGAATGATACAGCTTTTGCGGGCGTAGTAAACTTCATGTTTGAAATCTTAGACAAATGAATAACTATGAAAACGATCGTACATTGATTTACCTACTTATAATCATCTCCCCAACACAGATTGCTTATTCTTAACTAGTGCATTGTGATAAACTGATTGCGTTTGAAGGGCAATCTTTGCCCAGTTAAAGCGTTTGCCCAGTTCATCGTAGGCATTATCCGTCAACCACTTGGCATAACCTGGATTTTTGAGTACTTCCAAGATCCCCCATGCTAGCGAATT
>NZ_JANLWO010000389.1:0-1746 GCF_031364565.1 Chamaesiphon sp. OTE_20_metabat_361 | reverse complement strand
GTTATCGCAACACAAATTCTGGCTGTGGGCATTCTCGCGATGGGTACAAGTATGGTTACTGTTGCACCAGCTCAGGCAATCGCGATTAACAGTAGCGACATTACTTTTGAAACTGGCATCTCTACCTTCTTTGCCGATGTCAATCCAGGTATAGAGGTAGCTCCCGGTGTAGTAGATACGATCTCCATTAATTTTGGTAGTGCGACAGAGGTTGCTTCCGCAAATGGGTTGCTGGCAAAATCACCCTTCTTCACCGTGACTGGTACGGGTTCTCCTCCATATAATTTTGTGCTTCCTACTCCTACCGCAACGTTTAGATATATTTCGGGAGACAATGCGAACTTTACTTATGAACTTGGAAGTGACATCAATTTTAATTTTACCAACGGTTTAAATCTTTTTATTGCGTCGGGTACTCGATTTAATGGCAGCCGCAACGCTCGTTCTGTAGGCTTTTTCACAATCGATCCTACAGGATCTTCCTTTAAAAATGGTACAGACACAACGCCACTAAATGCCTTATCATTCGGATTCAACGATATTGATGGTGCAAGCCAGGGTACATATGGGATTACTGCTTCTACTGTCGAACCCACAGCATCGGTTTCCGAACCTTTGACAATCGTGGGGACGATTTTGGGTGGTGCGGCAGCAGTGCGAATCAGCAGAAAATTGACTGACGCGGCTAAAGAATAGCAATATTCGATCGAGGCTCATAGATCGGATATTAAACGATCGATAATTTTCAACAGGAAGATCGAGGGGTGATTTCTATTGACGCTAGAGATTGCCCTTTTTGGGTGAATACTTACTTTGTGCTAACCCCGAACCCCGTGTTGCTGTAAGCTGTTGAGTAATGATTCGCGACAGATAATTATGGCAACTATTAACGATAACTACCTAAAACTTAAAGCTGGCTACTTATTTCCCGAAATTGCCAGACGCGTCAATACTTTCGCTCAAGCTAATCCCGACGCGCCGATTATTCGGTTGGGGATAGGGGATGTCACCGAACCATTGCCAGTCGCCTGTCGCACGGCGATGACAACTGCGATCGCGGATATGGGCGATCGGGATAAATTTAAAGGTTATGGCCCCGAACAGGGTTATGCTTGGTTGCGAGAAGCGATCGCGACCAATGATTTTCAGGCGCGAGGATGTGCGATCGAGCCTGACGAAATCTTCATCTCCGATGGCTCTAAATGCGACTGTGGCAACATTCTCGACATTTTCGGACACGACAACACGATCGCAGTTACCGACCCCGTGTACCCCGTTTACGTCGATACTAATGTCATGGCGGGTAATACTGGCGATGCCAACGATAAAGGCGAGTACGGTGGTTTAGTCTATCTACCGATTACGGCGGAGAATGATTTTACCGCCCAAATCCCCAGCCAAAAAGTCGATTTGATCTATCTGTGTTTCCCGAATAATCCGACTGGTGCGACAGCCACCCGAGCGCACCTGCAAGCCTGGGTAGATTATGCCAAGGCACATGGCTCGATTATTTTCTTTGATGCGGCGTATGAGGCATTCATCACCGATCCGAGTTTACCGCGATCTATCTATGAAATCGAGGGCGCGCGAGATTGCGCGATCGAGTTCCGCTCTTTCTCCAAAAATGCTGGCTTTACCGGAACGCGTTGCGCGTTGACAGTAGTGCCAAAGACACTCACGGCTAAAGCTGCCGATGGTAGCGATGTGGAGTTATGGAAACTTTGGAATCGTCGCCAATCGACAAAG